>NZ_JAAGPQ010000063.1:0-51101 GCF_017104985.1 Paraburkholderia sp. Ac-20342
GCCGCGCCTGCACCCGCTGCCGCACCGAAGGCCGCCGCGCCTGCGCCGCAGGCCGGCAGCTATGCCGGCGGCGCCGACATCGAGTGCGACATGCTCGTGCTCGGCTCGGGCCCGGGCGGCTATTCGGCGGCGTTCCGTTCCGCCGACCTCGGTATGAAGACCGTGCTGGTCGAGCGTTATTCGACGCTCGGCGGCGTGTGTCTGAACGTCGGCTGCATTCCGTCGAAGGCGCTGCTGCACACCGCGCTCGTCATCGACGAAGCGGCTGATCTCGCCTCGCACGGCATCACGTTCGGCAAGCCGCAGATCGATCTCGACAAGCTGCGCGACTTCAAGTCGGGCGTCGTCAAGAAGCTGACCGGCGGCCTCGCAGGCATGGCGAAGGCGCGCAAGGTCGAAGTCGTGACGGGCACCGGCGCGTTCGTCGATCCGTACCACATGGAAGTGCAGACCGAGGGCGGCAAGAAGGTCGTCAAGTTCAGGCAGGCGATCATCGCCGCGGGTTCGGAAGCGGTGAAGCTGCCGTTCATTCCGGAAGACCCGCGGGTGGTCGATTCCACCGGCGCGCTCGAACTGCGCCAGATTCCGCAGCGCATGCTCGTGATCGGCGGCGGCATCATCGGTCTGGAAATGGCGACCGTGTACTCGACGCTCGGCGCGCAGATCGACGTGGTCGAAATGCTCGACGGCCTGATGGCCGGCGCGGACCGCGATCTCGTCAAGGTCTGGGAGAAGTACAACAGCAAGCGTTTCGCGAACGTGATGCTGAAGACCAAGACCACCGCCGCCGAGGCGAAGGACGACGGCATCTACGTGTCGTTCGAAGGCGAGAAGGCACCGGCCGGGCCGCAGCGCTACGACCTCGTGCTGGTGGCCGTCGGCCGTACGCCGAACGGCAAGCGCATCGGCGCGGAGAAGGCCGGCGTGGCGGTGACGGAGCGCGGCTTCATCGAAGTCGACCAGCAGCAGCGCACCAACGTGCCGCACATCTTCGCGATCGGCGATATCGTCGGTCAGCCGATGCTCGCGCACAAGGCGGTGCACGAGGGTCACGTGGCAGCTGAGGTCGCGCATGGCGAGAAGGCGTACTTCGACGCGATGCAGATTCCGTCGGTGGCTTACACCGATCCGGAAGTGGCATGGGCCGGCAAGACGGAAGACCAGCTCAAGGCCGCCGGCGTCAAGTTCGGCAAGGCGGTGTTCCCGTGGGCCGCGTCGGGCCGCGCGATCGCCAACGGCCGCGACGAAGGCTTCACGAAGCTGCTGTTCGATGAAGAGACGCATCGCGTGATCGGCGGCGGTATCGTTGGTCTCAATGCGGGCGATCTGATCAGCGAAGTGTGCCTCGCGATCGAGATGGGCGCGGACGCGACGGATATCGGCAAGACGATCCATCCGCATCCGACGCTCGGCGAATCGGTCGGCATGGCTGCGGAGTTGTATGAAGGCGTCTGTACCGATCTGCCGCCGGTGAAGAAGAAGTAAGACGGTTCGGCTTGCCTCGTCGCGATCGCGCGAGGCGGGTCGAAGCGGTCAATAAAAAAAGCGCGCTCCTTGCGGAGTGCGCTTTTTTTCATGGCTGGGGAATGCGGCAGAGCAGGGCGCAAGCGTTGCGTGAACTGCACGCATGCATCGTTTTCCGCATTCACCCGGCGGCGACGGCGGGAAAAAAAATCCCGGCAGTTGCGCCGGGCAAACGATACGTCATTTCAACGTATCGGAGCGTTCGGCCAATCAAACCGTGAAAGCGACGCCCCGACGAATGCGGGGCGTGGACGGATGTGAAACTTAGACCGTCTTCTTGGCTGCGCGCGAAGCTTGCGCGGCGGCTTGCGAAGCGGCCTTCGACGCGGCCGTTGCAGCTGCGTTGAAGTTGCTTTCAGCGATTTCGACAGCCTGGCGGGTTGCCTTGTGGACCGTTTCGTACGTCGTGTTGGCAGCGGTGATCGCCGACTTCATCACGGCGACAGCGGTTTCCGAACCAGCCGGTGCGTTCTTCGCAACGTTTTCGACGAGTGCCTGGACCTTGCGGTTTTGTTCTTCGAATTGGGCTTCAGCGACGCGGGTGAATTCGCCTTGCGTTGCCGAGACGATTTCGTACACGTGACGGCCATACGACAGCGCCTTTTCAGCCACCGGCTGCGCGAGGCTCGCTTGCAGGGCCAGCAGTTCTTGTGCGTCCTTCACCGACAGCGCGCGCTGGGTGTTTTCCTGGCTTTCCGCGAGCGTCGACTTCACGACTTGCAGGTTCAGTTCAACCAGCTTTTCGACGCCTTCGAATGCTTTGGTCGTCAGGCCGAACAGGGTTTCGAAATTGGCTTTCTGGGCTGCGGCGAATTGCTCGGGGGTCAGCAGAGTCATGGTTTACGCTCCTGGATCGCGGTCTGTCTGTGCGGACCGCATTGGGTTAGTGGCGAGACGCAGGTGATCGTCTGCCTGGACCGCGATGTATTGTGCATCGCAGCAATGGTTCCCATTTTAAGATCGCTTCAAAGATTGTCAAGTATTTTTTGTGCGTCGCACAATATTAAGAAAGTGCTGATAAAACAATACGTTATGCGGTAGGCATGTCATACATGTGACGCAGAATGATTTGATCGTTGCACCGCGTCGATGCGAGATAAAGCACTCCATGCCCTCGTTTCGCGGAATTATTTTTCCTGCGGCCGGTGACGATGCTGGTGGGGGAGCGAGCATGCGCCCGCAAAAACCGGCAAAATTGCGTTCGATGTAAACCACAAACTGCTACGGAACGTTAAGCGTTCATGACAGTCGAACGCGCGTTGTCAGCTTCGGCAGATGCTTAAGAAATATCTGTCGCCAAGCCACAACGCCCTCGCGGCACGGCGCTGCGGTACGCGCCGATGCCTGACCGTATTTCCCCGGATCAAGGTTGTCTCGAAATTGTCGTTATGCTGCAAGAATCTCCTCGATTCTTGCGCATGGCCGCAATGGCGGGACATGGCTAGCGACGATCGTTTTTTTCGATCGAGTCGCGGCACTTATTTGCGTTTTCGCGATCGGAGCTTACAAGCCGGTTTAAGGAGCGCGTATAAGTGCTTCAAATTGCTAATTTTTCGTTGCTTTACTACACTTGCGGAAACCTCTCGCCGCTCCCTATCGAACACCCATGAAAACCGACATGTTTTCGTCGCTGAAAGTGATCCACGGCGCGGCGCGCAGCACCGCTCTGTCGGTGGCCGTCTCCCTGGCCGTCGCAACGGCGTTTGCCGCGCCTGTCAACACTTTTGCAGCTACGACTGCCGCAACCGCAAAAACTTCCAAACACGTCAAAACGGCTAAAACCGCCAAAAAGCCGGCCCCGGCAGCCGCCACCGCGAAGGTGTCGAGCCGCTCGGTCAAGGCAGGCAAGGGCGCGGTCGTCAAGGCGGCCGCCGCCGAGGACGAAGCACCGCGCGCGGGCGCGCACCGCAAGCGCGTGACGTTCGCGGCGAACGGCCGCCATCACTCGGCCGTGCGTCGCGTCGCGTATGAGCCGCGTTCGCCTTCGGTCGGGCAGGCTTTCGGTCTGCACGAAACGCCCGACGCGCTGATGCTGCGCTCGAGCGTCGCCTACGTGATCGACCAGAATAGCGGCGAGCCGCTCTTCGACAAGAACTCGCGGGCCGTTGTGCCGATCGCATCGATCAGCAAGCTGATGACCGCGATGGTCGTGCTCGATTCGAAAGAGCCGATGACCGATCAGATCGAAGTCACCGACGAAGACCGCGACTACGTGAAGAACACCGGCTCGCGTCTGTCGGTGGGCTCGGTGCTGTCGCGCGAAGACATGCTGCATATCGCGCTGATGGCGTCGGAAAACCGTGCCGCGGCCGCGCTGTCGCGCTATTACCCGGGCGGCCGCCCGGCGTTCCTCGCCGCGATGAACGCGAAGGCGAAGCAGCTCGGCATGACCGACACGCATTTCGAGAGCCCGACCGGCCTGACGAGCATGAATGTGTCGACCGCGCGCGATCTCGTGAAGATGGTCAACGCGGCGTATCAGTACCCGCTGATCCGCAAGTTCTCGACCGATCACAGCTACGAGGTGTACACGGGCAAGCGCACGCTCGCCTACAACAGCACGAACGCGCTCGTGCGCAACCCGACGTGGGACATCGGTCTGCAGAAGACCGGTTTCATCAACGAGGCGGGTGAGTGCCTCGTGATGCAGGCGACCATTCATGGCCGTCCGATGGTGATGGTACTGCTCGACTCGTCGGGCAAATACTCGCGTTTCGCGGACGCGGCACGTCTGCGCACGTGGATCGACAACGGCGGCGGCGAGCAGCCGCGCATTACGAGCGCCGATGCCGGCGGTTCGGGTATCTGATGTCTGAACGATTGCCGTAGCCGGTTTTCGGACCGGCAGCGCGTACCGGTAGCGGTGATCCTGCAAGAAAAAAGCCTCGCGAATGCGAGGCTTTTTGCATGGCGCCGGGAAAGGTGCCGCGGACGGCGCGGCCGCGTTTCGTCGACTCCCGCTACGTATGCTGGCCGTGCGAGTGCGAATGACCCTGCTGCGGGTGCGGCCGATAACCCAGCGCTTCCGAAATCATCAGTGCGGTCTGACTCAGTTGCCCGAGCCACGAGTCCTGCAGGCGATCCGCCGGCGCCGATAGCGACAGCCCCGCGACGAGCTTGCCGGTATCGTCGTAAATGCCGGCTGCGATGCAGCGCACGCCGAGCTCCAGCTCCTCGTTATCGCGCGCGCAGGCCTGCTGGCGCACATGCGACAACTCGCGTTCGAGTTTCGCCAGATCGGTGATGCTGTTCTGCGTATGGCCGGAGAGGCCGGTACGCGTGGCATACGCGCGCACGCGGGTCGCTTCGTCGGCAGCGAGGAACAGCTTGCCGACCGAGGTCAGATGCAGCGGCGCGCGTCCGCCGATGGCCCGCACCACCTGCATGCCCGAACGTTCCGAATACGCACGCTCGATATAGACGATCTCGTCGCCCTGACGCACCGACAGATTCACGGTCTGCCCGGTCTGCCGATGCAGTTCGCGCATCGGCGTGAGCGCCGCGTCGCGCACCGAGAGGCGCGCCTTCACCAGATTGCCCAGTTCGAGCAGGCGCATGCCGAGGCGGTAGGTGCCGGGGTCCGACCGGTCGACGAGGCGGCACATCACCATGTCGTTCAGGATGCGGTGCGCCGTGGACGGGTGCAGCTCCGTGCGGATGGCGAGTTCTTTCAGGCTGACCGGGTCGCTATGCGCCGCGAGTGCATCGAGCAGGCGCATCATGCGTTCGATCACCTGGATCGAAGTTTTGGGATCCGGGTTCGTATCGCTCATATGAGAATCGGTAGATGCGTCAAACAGCGAAAGCCGATTGTATCTCGTATGGTGAAAAAAGCGAACGCGCTTCGAAGCGCTCCTCGAATCCGCCGCGCGCCGCGTCCTATGCCTTCTGGCCGTTGGTGTTGCGCGGCAAACAGCGGATAATCAGGGACGTTTCCCCGAAGGAGGGTCCATGCGAGTCGGATTGTTCGTCACCTGTCTGATCGACCTGATGCGTCCCGAAATCGGTTTTTCGGTCATCAAGCTGATCGAAGGCGCCGGTTTCGAGGTCGCGGTGCCGCCCGCGCAAACCTGCTGCGGCCAGCCCGCGTATAACTCGGGCGACCGCCGTCTCGCGCGCGATCTCGCCGAGAAGACCCTGCGCGAATTCGAGCAGTTCGACTACGTGGTGGTGCCGTCGGGCTCGTGCGGCGGCATGATCCGCGCGCACTACGGCGACCTGTTCGGCGACGATCCCGAACTGATGAACCGCTTCGGCCGGCTGCGTGCGAAGGTGTTCGAGCTGACCGATTTTCTCGCCAACGTGGCGAAGGTGCAGTTGCAGCCGGGCCGGTTCGAGGGGCAGGTGACCTATCACGACTCGTGCTCGGGCCTGCGCGAACTCGGCGTGAAAGCGCAGCCGCGCGAGCTGCTCGCGCAGGTGGGCGTCGCGGTGACGGAGATGCAGGGCTGCGAACATTGCTGCGGCTTCGGCGGCACCTTCGCGGTCAAGTACGGCGACATCTCGACGGCGATCGTCGACGAAAAATGCGCGAACATCGCCGCGAGCGGCGCAGGCACCGTGGTGCTCGGCGACCTCGGCTGCATGCTCAATATCGAAGGGCGCCTGCGTCGCAACGGGGATTCGACGACGCGCGTGCTGCATATCGCGCAGGTGCTGGCCGGCGACGTGCAATGAGCCGCGGGCCGCGGCGCGCCGCCCGCCATGTGCCGCTTACGCTTCTTTTTGGCGCGCGTGTTTGAGGCGTGCGCCTCGCTCCGATTCCGTCCAAGGCTGCCATGCAAGTTCAATCGATGCAGTTCAAGGCTCGCGCCGGTCAGAAACTTGCCGACCAGCGCCTGCAGCAGAACCTGACCAAGCTGTCCACGAAGTTCGTGTCGGCGCGCGCCAGCGCGATGACCGAGATCGACTTTTCCTCGACCCGCGCCGCGCTCAAGGAGCGCCGCAATCGCGCGCTCGATAATCTCGACGTGTGGCTCGAAACCTTCGAGCGCGAGGCGGCCCGCCGCGGCGTGACGGTGCTGTTCGCCGAGACGACGCAGGAGGCCGCGCGGCTCGTCGGAGATATCGCGCGCCAGCATGACGTGAAGAAGGTGATCAAGACCAAGTCGATGGTCACAGAAGAAATGCGCCTGAACGAAGTGCTCGGGCAGATGGGCGTGCAGTCGATCGAAACCGATCTCGGCGAATACATCCTGCAGATCAACGACAACGAGCCGCCGAGCCACATCATCGCGCCGGTCGTCCACAAGGATAAGGACGAGATCGCCGACCTGTTCGCGAAAACGCACGGCCGCCCGCGTCTGACCGAGATTCCCGACATGACGCGCGAAGCGCGCGAGATGCTGCGCCCGCACTTCCTGAGCGCGGACATGGGCGTGACGGGCGGCAACTTTATCGTCGCCGAAACGGGCTCGGTCGTCGTCGTCACGAACGAGGGCAACGAAGGCATGTGCACGGTGATGCCGCGCGTCCATGTGGCCGTCACCGGTATCGAAAAAGTGCTGCCGACGCTCGAAGACCTGGCGACCGCGATGCGTCTGCTGCCGCGCTCGGCGACGGGGCAAACCACGTCGAACTATTTTTCGATGCTGACGGGGCCGCGCGGAGCAGGCGATCAGGACGGGCCCGAGCATATGTCCGTGGTGCTTGTCGACGGCGGGCGCACGGGGCTCATCGGCGGCGACTTTCAGGAGATGCTCCGCTGCATCCGCTGCGGGGCGTGCATGAACCATTGCCCGGTTTATCAGAAGGTCGGCGGCCATGCCTATGGCTGGGTCTATCCGGGGCCGATGGGCTCGGTATTGACGCCGAGCTATGTCGGCATCGACAAGGCGCTCGATTTGCCGCAGGCGGCGACGCTATGCGGGGAGTGCAATAGCGTGTGCCCGGTCGGCATTCCGCTCTCCGACCTGTTGCGCAAGTTGCGCGAGAAACAGACGGAGCGGCGTCTGCGGCCGTGGAAGGAGCGAGCGGGGCTGGCCGTGTGGGGTTGGCTGGCGTTGCATCCCGATGTCTATGCGCTCGTCACCAGGCTTGCGGTGCGCGTGCTCGAACGCATGGGTGGACGCAAGCGCTCGATTGCCAAACTGCCGCTCGGCGGCGCGGGCTGGACCGATACGCGCGATATGCCGGCGCCGGTGGGACGTACGTTCAGGGAGTTGTATGCGGCGCAGCGCAGCCATATCGGCTGAGCGGGCTGTCGTGATGGGCCGGGAGTTTGCCTGACGCTTGTTCTGTTCTGGCCGTTCAGCCGTTGCGGCGGCGCTGGCGCGCATAAGCGCCAGCCGCCGGCCTGACCTTCAGTGGTCGTTCATCTGCCCGGAGTGACGCGGGGAGTTTCTGCCCCACGAGCCGCCGCCATGTCCGCCGCCGTTGCCGCCTTGCTGCTGGGCTTGCGGTTGCCCCGGCGGCGGGCCGCCCGCGCCCGGACGGGGGCCATTCCATCCACCTGGTCCGCGGGGGCCGCCAGCCGCGCCTTGCGGCGGCGGTCCGCCGTGCGGCTGGCCCGGGCCGCCACCATGGTCGCCATGGTCGCCATGATCGCCATGGTGCCAGTCGTTGTCGTTCGGTCGGCCTCGGTCCGGATATCCGTGATAGCCCGGGCCCGGCCCATAGTAGCGTTCCGGTCCCGGGTAATTGCCATATCCCATGTAGACATTGGTTTGCGGCACGACGGCTGCGCCGGGCGCGTAGCCGTCATAGCCTTCGTAGCCGCTATAGCCGTATCCGTTGCCGTACATCGGCGTGCCGTCCGGATAGACCGCGCAGCCGCCGAGCAGGGCGGCCACCACGAGGCCGGCGAGAGGTGCAAGACGTTTCATTGGTTGGATCACGTGCAAGGTACCAGGAAATGCTGATGTAAGAATGAGACCCGTATTATCGCCGCCTGTCACGCGAGCTTTGTATGTATTTGTAAGGTCTTCTTTTTCATGCCTTTATGTTCGATCGTGGGGCGAAAGAACCAGCAACTGACTGTTCTATTTCAAGCAACGATCTATCTCGCCAGATCCGGTTTTTCCCGATTGTGAATTTCTATAGCATTTGGGCTGGGAATAGTGGGTCACGAGCCCATGTGTCCCTTAATCGGAAAACGACATCATGAAAAAGACAATATCGGTGTACTGGCCCCTCGTCATTGTTGTGTCTCTCGCCGCGCTCGCCTATCTGCACATTTGCAGCAACGCCGCCTCGCGTGCGTCGCAGTCTCCGCTCGATGCGAACCATCTGACGGCGGAACTCGCGCGCGCGGTTTCGTACGGCATGATCGACGCTGCGTCGGCGTTGCCGGTCAAGCCTGTGCCTGCCGCGACGGCGATACCGCTCTCCGAGGCATCGTAAGCGCGCACCGTCGCAAGCGCTGCGGCTCGCAGCAGGGCGCATGGCTTGCATGGCATGTATCACGCCCGGCGCGATTGTGTCGAGGTTTGTATAATCGCGACGCAATTTGCTCAACGCTATCGGCCCCGCGCGTGGCGCAGTCGCACTTGAATATCCGCAGATGAAAACTGTGTCCGTGTGTTTCGTTTGTCTCGGCAATATCTGCCGTTCGCCGACGGCGGAAGGCGTGATGCGTCACCTCGTCGACGAAATGAAGCTCGCGGACCGGATCCTGGTCGACTCGGCCGGCACCGGCGACTGGCATATCGGCGAGGCGCCCGACGAACGCGCTCAGCAGGCAGCGCGCCAGCGTGGCTACGAGTTGGCGACATTGCGCGGCCGGCAGATCACGGTCGCGGACTTCGAGCGCTTCGATCTGCTGATCGCCATGGACGAGCGCAACGTCGCCGCGCTGCATCAGCTTTGTCCCCCGGCGCAGCGCGACAAAATCCGTCTGCTGCTGGAATTCGTGCCGCAGACCGAGAGCCGCTGGGCCGGCGCGCGCGAAGTCGTCGATCCCTACTTCGGTGGCGCGGCAGGTTTCGAGCAGGTGCTCGATCAGTGCGAGGCGGCCTGCCGCGGCTTGATCGCCGCGCTGCGCCCGCAACTGCTCGCCTAGGAATTGCCAGCGTAAGTCGGGCAGCGCCCGCCGCGCACCTTGGCGCAAGCCGGCAAAGACCGCACCGGGCGGCAAAAAATACGTCGCTCAATTAAGCAAACGACACAAATCGCGTCAGCCATACTTGACTAAATCGCTCATGTATTTATACTTGACAAAACTTGTCGAGAATCGCGGTTCCCACATCATATGAGACTCACCACGAAAGGCCGTTTCGCCGTCACGGCGATGATCGACCTGGCGTTGCGCCAGGAGCAGGGCCCGGTGACGCTTGCGGGTATCAGCCAGCGCCAGCACATCTCCCTGTCTTATCTCGAGCAGCTGTTTGGCAAGCTGCGCCGTCACGAAATCGTCGAGTCCGTGCGCGGGCCGGGCGGCGGCTACAATCTCGCGCGCCGTGCCGAAAACGTCACGGTGGCCGACATCATCATCGCGGTCGACGAACCGCTCGACGCCACCCAGTGCGGCGGCAAGGGCACGTGCGAAGGCACCAAGCAGCACGACGGCCATTGCATGACGCATGAGCTGTGGTCGACGCTGAACCAGAAAATGGTCGAGTACCTCGATTCGGTTTCGCTGAAGGATCTGGTCGACCAGCAGCGCTCGCGCGAAGGCGCGCCGGCGGTGCTGCGCGACAGGCGTACCGATGCGCCGGCGGTCGAGCCGGTCCGCGTGGCGCCGAAAGGGCCTAATTCCGTTTTCAACATGGCCGGTTCCTGAAGGCGCGGCAGCGAAATACGACACCCGCCGTCCCATAGAGAACCCAGAAGCCAGAGCACATGACGTCCCCGGAGCAATTGATGAACAACGACTCTCTCCATCTGCCCATTTACATGGACTACAGCGCCACGACGCCGATCGATCCGCGCGTCGTGGACAAGATGATTCCGTATCTGCGCGAGCAGTTTGGCAACCCGGCATCGCGCAGCCACTCGTACGGCTGGGACGCGGAGCGTGCGGTCGAGGAAGCGCGCGAGCAGGTCGCCGCGCTCGTGAACGCCGACCCGCGCGAGATCATCTGGACCTCGGGCGCGACGGAGTCGGACAACCTCGCGATCAAGGGTGCCGCACACTTCTACAAGAGCAAGGGCAAGCACATCATCACGGTGAAGACCGAGCACAAGGCCGTGCTCGACACCTGCCGCGAACTCGAGCGCGAAGGCTTCGAAGTCACGTATCTGGACGTGAAGCCCGACGGTCTGATCGACCTCGACGTGTTCAAGGCCGCGCTGCGCCCGGACACGATTCTCGTCTCGGTGATGTCGGTGAACAACGAGATCGGCGTGGTCCAGGACGTCGAGGCGATCGGCGAGATCACGCGCGAGAAGGGCATCATTTTCCACGTCGACGCGGCGCAGGCCACCGGCAAGATCGAGATCGACCTGCAAAAGCTCAAGATCGATCTGATGTCGTTCTCGGCGCACAAGACGTACGGCCCGAAGGGCATCGGCGCGCTCTACGTGCGCCGCAAGCCGCGCGTGCGCATCGAGGCGCAGATCCACGGCGGCGGCCACGAGCGCGGCATGCGCTCGGGCACGCTCGCGCCGCACCAGATCGTCGGCATGGGCGAGGCGTTCCGTCTCGCGCGCGAAGAGATGGCGACCGAAAACGAGCGCGTGCGCATGCTGCGCGACCGGCTGCTGAAAGGCCTCTCGGAAATCGAGGAAGTGTATGTGAACGGCGACATGGAAAAGCGTATCGCGCACAACCTGAACATCAGCTTCAATTTCGTCGAAGGCGAATCGCTGATTATGGCGGTGAAGGACGTCGCGGTGTCGTCGGGTTCGGCGTGCACGTCGGCTTCGCTGGAACCGTCGTATGTGCTGCGCGCGCTCGGCCGCAACGACGAACTCGCGCACAGCTCGATCCGCTTCACGGTGGGCCGCTTCACGACCGAGCAGGATGTCGACTACGTGATCAACCTGCTGAAGACGAAGATTTCCAAGCTGCGCGACCTGTCGCCGCTGTGGGAAATGCACAAGGACGGGATCGATCTGTCGACCATTCAATGGGCCGCGCATTGACGCGCCAGTTGGGCGATGTGGGATACCCCGTTCATCGGATTGCAGGTTGAAACGAATCAAGGAGTGTAATCATGGCTTATAGCGACAAGGTCCTCGACCACTACGAAAACCCGCGCAACGTCGGTTCCTTCGCGAAGGACGACGACGCGGTCGGTACCGGCATGGTCGGCGCGCCGGCCTGCGGCGACGTAATGAAGCTGCAGATCCGCGTCGGCGCGGACGGCATCATCGAAGACGCGAAGTTCAAGACCTACGGCTGCGGCTCGGCAATCGCATCGAGCTCGCTCGTCACCGAATGGGTGAAGGGCAAGACGCTCGATCAGGCCATGTCGATCAAGAACACGCAGATCGCCGAAGAACTGGCGCTGCCGCCGGTGAAGATCCACTGCTCGATCCTCGCGGAAGACGCGATCAAGGCCGCGGTCGCCGACTACAAGCAGCGTCACGGCGAAGCAGCGGTTGCCGAAGACGGCAAGGCTGCCTGAGTCTCGCGAGAGTCGTTGAACCGCTGAGTCACCGTGTGTCAGGCGCGCGTTGCATGCGCGCCTGACACACGGTGCGCGCGGCGCGGCACCCGCGTCGCGCACGCATTGCGCAATTGAGAAACGCTATGGCAATTACGTTGACCGAAAAGGCAGCACAGCACGTCCAGAAGTATCTGATCCGGCGCGGTAAGGGCATCGGGTTGCGCGTCGGCGTGCGCACGACCGGTTGCTCGGGCCTCGCCTACAAGCTCGAGTACGTGGACGAACTCGCGCCCGAAGATCAGGTGTTCGAGACGAGCGGCGTGAAGGTCGTGGTCGACCCGAAGAGCCTCGCCTATATCGACGGCACCGAACTCGACTTCGCGCGCGAAGGGCTGAACGAAGGCTTCAGGTTCAACAACCCGAACGTGAAGGACGAATGCGGTTGCGGCGAGTCGTTCCGCGTGTAGGTTCGGCGGTTTTCCGCGTGCAGCGGATGAAAGGCGGCGCGGGCCGCCTTTTTAGTTTGATCCGCGTACTTCCCGAGCGTGTTTTCAGATCGCACTCCGGTGCGCTTTCATCAACGGACTTTTAATCCGATGGCCTCGCTGAACGACAGCCACTTCGACCTGTTCGATCTGCCCGCGCAATTCGCGCTCGATGCCGCCGCGCTCGATCACGCGTATCGCACCGTGCAGGCGCAGGTGCATCCGGACCGCTTCGCGGCGGCCGGCGACGCGCAAAAGCGCATCGCCATGCAATGGGCGACCCGCACGAACGAGGCGTATCAGACGCTGCGTGATCCGCTTAAGCGCGCGACTTATCTGCTGTCGCTGCGCGGCATCGACGTCGGCGCGGAGAACAACACGGCGATGGAGCCGGCCTTCCTGATGCAGCAGATGGAATGGCGCGAGAACATCGAGGACGCGGCCGCGGCGAAGAACGTCGACGCGCTCGACGCGCTGCTCGCCGAGCTGCGCGACGAAGAGCGCCGGCGCCTCGACAAGCTCGGCGCGTCGCTCGACAGCGGCGCCAATCAGGCGGCGGGCGAAGCCGTGCGGCAGTTGATGTTCATCGAGCGCGTCGCGTCGGAAATCGGCGCGCAGATCGAGCGGCTCGAGGGATAGCGCGGTTTCGCGCACCACAGAAAAACCAGAGCGGCCGCGAGCCGCGGTATCACACCCCAGCAACGCGAAATTCAGGACGGGGCACCACGTCCCCGAGAAGATCCAGATGGCCTTACTGCAAATCTCCGAACCCGGCATGGCGCCGGCGCCCCACCAGCGGCGTCTCGCAGTCGGTATCGATCTCGGCACCACCAACTCCCTCGTCGCCGCTGTGCGCAGCGGCGTGCCCGATGTGCTGCCCGACGAAGACGGGCATGCGCTGCTGCCCTCGGTGGTGCGCTATCTCGAACAGGGCGGCCGTCGCATCGGCCGCAAGGCGAAGGCCGAGGCGGCGAGCGATCCGCGCAACACGATCGTCTCGGTCAAGCGCTTCATGGGCCGCGGCAAAGCGGAAGTGGAGGGCGCCGAAAACGCGCCGTACGATTTCGTCGACGCACCCGGCATGGTGCAGATCCGCACCGTCGACGGCGTGAAGAGCCCGGTCGAAGTGTCGGCCGAAATTCTCGCGACGCTGCGCCAGCGCGCCGAAGACACGCTCGGCGACGAGCTGGTCGGCGCGGTCATCACGGTGCCCGCGTATTTCGACGACGCGCAGCGCCAGGCCACCAAGGACGCTGCGCGTCTCGCGGGCCTGAACGTGCTGCGGCTGCTCAACGAGCCGACCGCGGCCGCGATCGCCTATGGTCTCGACAACGGCTCCGAAGGCCTCTACGCCGTGTACGACCTCGGCGGCGGCACCTTCGACCTGTCGATCCTCAAGCTCACGAAAGGCGTGTTCGAAGTGCTCGCGGCCGGCGGCGATTCCGCGCTCGGCGGCGACGATTTCGACCACGCGCTCTATCGCCACGTGCTCGCGCAGGCGGGCATCGCGCCGCAAACGCTCGCGCCGCAGGACGTGCGTCTGCTGCTCGACGGCGTGCGCGACGCCAAGGAGGCGTTGTCGAGCGCGCCGCAGGCCAGCCTCAAGGCAACGCTTGCGAACGGCACCGCGCTCGATCTGACGATCGACGAGGCCATCTTCGAGACGATCACGCAGGAGCTGGTTCAGCGCACCTTCGGTCCGACGAAGAAGGCGCTGCGCGACGCGAAGGTTGCGACGAAAGACATCAAGGGCGTCGTGCTGGTCGGCGGCGCGACGCGCATGCCGGTGATCCGCCGCGCGGTCGAAGCGTTCTTCGGCCAGCCGCCGCTCGTCAATCTCGACCCGGACCAGGTCGTCGCGCTCGGCGCGGCGATCCAGGCCGATCTGCTGGCCGGCAATCGCGGCGCGGAAGGCGACGAGTGGCTGCTGCTCGACGTGACCCCGCTGTCGCTCGGCGTCGAGACGATGGGTGGCCTGACCGAGAAGATCATCCCGCGCAACTCGACGATTCCGGTCGCGCGCGCGCAGGATTTCACGACCTTCAAGGACGGACAGACCGCGATGGCGATTCACATCGTGCAGGGCGAGCGCGAACTCGTGAGCGACTGCCGCTCGCTCGCGCGCTTCGAATTGCGCGGCATCCCGCCGATGGCGGCCGGTGCGGCGCGCATTCGCGTCACGTATCAGGTCGATGCGGACGGCCTCCTGTCCGTGTTCGCGCGCGAGCAGACCTCGGGCGTGGAGGCATCGGTCGTGGTCAAGCCATCCTACGGTCTCGCCGATGACGACATCGCGCGCATGCTCGAAGACAGCTTCTCGACCGCCGAGGTCGACATGCGCGCGCGCGCGTTGCGCGAGGCGCAGGTCGAAGCGCAGCGTCTTGTCGAGGCGACCGACGCGGCGCTTGCCGCCGACGCCGAACTGCTCGACGACAGCGAACGTGCGGCGCTCGACGCGCTGCTCGCCGCCTTGCGCAACGTCGCGCAAAGCGACGACGTGAATGCGGTCGAAGCGGCCACCAAGGCGCTCGCCGAAGGCACGGACGAATTCGCCGCGCGCCGCATGAACAAGGGCATCCGCCGCGCACTGTCGGGTCGCAAGCTCGACGAGATCTGAGCGCGGCGTGAGCGGTGTGAATGGCGGCACGCGGCGGGCGAGCCCGTCATGCGCCGCACCCGCGAAGTCCCGTGGAACCATCCTCGGGCGACTGGAACAACCGAAGCGCGCCTTGCGGACTTAAAAAGTCCGCAAGGCGCCAGTAGAATGGCACGGAGCCTGCACGGCATCGCTGGCAGCCACCGTGCCTCAGACCCAAACGGAAACCGTATGCCTCAAATCGTTGTGCTGCCTCACGTCGAACTGTGTCCGGATGGCGCCGTGATCGACGCCGTTCCCGGCAAGAGCATCTGCGACAACCTGCTCGATCACGGCATCGAAATCGAGCACGCGTGCGAGAAGTCCTGCGCGTGCACGACCTGTCACGTGATCGTGCGTGAGGGTTTCGCCGCCTTGACGCCGTCCGAGGAAGACGAGGACGATCTGCTGGACAAGGCGTGGGGGCTCGAACCGGCTTCGCGTCTGTCGTGCCAGGCGATCGTGCCGGACGAGCAGGATCTGGTCGTCGAAATTCCGCGTTACTCGATCAATCACGCGAAGGAAAACCACTAACAGGAGGACGCAGCCATGAAGTGGACCGATACGCAAGACATCGCGATGGCCCTGACGGACAAGCACCAGGACGTCGATCCTCAGCAGGTGCGCTTCACCGATCTGCACCGCTGGGTGACCGAGCTCGAAGGCTTCGACGACGATCCGAACCGTTCGAACGAAAAGATTCTCGAGGCGATCCAGGCGGCATGGATCGAAGACGCGGATTATTGAGCGCGTTGAATGCGTTAAGTGCTTGTGAGGGGGCGCGGTTCCGTACCCGCTTCCGTGCACTGTGGCGATGATGTTGCGATTAGCCGAAAAAGGCGATTCCAGTCGGAATCGCCTTTTTCGTTGCCGCGGCGGAAAAATAGCCTCGAACCCTAGCTGCGGCCATCAGCCCGCGACCAGCGCGCCGTTTTCGATCCGCACGCGTTGACCTTGCTGGAACGGCGGCGCTTCGTGATACGTGAAGTAGCGCGTCTTGCCGTTCTCCATCCGCACGCGCACCGAATACGCGGTCGAGCTGCGCAGATGCTTTTCGACGGAGTTGCCCGCGAACCCGCCACCGAGCGCGCCGAGCACCGTCATCGCGGCGCGGCCGCCGCCGGCGCCGAACTGGTTGCCGATCACGCCGCCGGCCACCGCGCCGCCGACCGCGCCGATCCCGGTGCCATGGCCCTCATGACGAACGGCCGAAATTGCGACGACCGTGCCGCAGGTCGAGCAATAGGCGGGCTGCGGCGCCGGCTGCTGGGCGTACTGTGGCGCGGCCTGCGCCTGCTGCGCCTGCTGCGGCTGCGCATATTGCGGCTGCTGTGCCGGGACGGCCGGCACAGGCTGCGGGATCTGTGCTGCCTGAGGCGCTTGTCGTTGAGCCGGCGCGTCGACCGGCGCCGCCGAATCGACGATGCCCGGTTGTTGACCTTCCTGCTGCGCTTGCTGTTGAGCTTGCGCTGTGACCTGCGCGGCTTGCGTCTGATCGCTCTGCGCGCCGTTGCTCGACGCTTTCGGGAATACGCCGGTAATCGCCGCCGTGGCGACCAGACTTGCGACGAGCACCGCGCCCGCGGCGGTCGCAATCAGCGGATGAAGACGACGCGGTTGCGTCGGTTGCGTCGGTTGAGTGGGGTTGTCCATATTGGCCTCCGTTTCTGACAGAGCCGGCTTTTCTTGATGCTCGCTCTCGGGTGCTTTCGTTGCTGCGCTTGATGAGATCGAGTGTCAGGCAATTCGCTCGAGGCGGCGTTTCAATTTGTAACCCGGGCGGCGCGGGCAGCGCGCGAGGGCAAGTGGCTGGCGCACGGCGGGCCTTGGGCTGCGCAAGTTTCGAAAACCGGCCTCGCCCGAACTGCCGGGGCGGCATCGCGCAGCTTTTACTACTGGTTACAAACCATCGGTAGCAGAAAACGGTCCTGTTCCCTTTCGAGCGGATGCGAGTGAGTAATACAAAACGCCCGGCAGGGCCGGGCGTTTTCGGAGACGTCTGCGCGGGTCGCATGCCACGAACGGCAACGACCCGCAACCCGCAACGGCAATCAGTCCTCGCGGCGCAGATGCGGGAACAGGATTACGTCGCGGATGCTCGGGCTGTCCGTCAGCATCATCACGAGACGGTCGATGCCGATACCGCAGCCGCCGGTCGGCGGCATGCCGTATTCGAGCGCGCGGATGTAGTCGGCGTCGTAGTACATCGCTTCTTCGTCGCCGGCGTCTTTCTGGTCGACCTGCTTCCTGAAGCGCGCGGCCTGGTCTTCCGGATCGTTCAGTTCCGAGAAGCCGTTGGCGATCTCGCGGCCGGTGATGAACAGCTCGAAACGCTCGGTGATGCCTTCCACCTTGTCCGACGCGCGCGCGAGCGGCGACACCTCGATCGGGTAGTCGATGATGTAGGTCGGCTCCCACAGTTGCGACTCGGCGGTCTCTTCGAACAGCGCCAGTTGCAGCGCGCCGACGCCCGCATTGAGGAACTGCGGCTGCGACGCGTCGACGCCGAACTTCTTCAGCTCGGTGCGCAGGAACGCGCTGTCGGCGAGTTGCTCGCTCGTGTATTGAGGCGCGTATTTCTGGATCGCCTGCGTGATCGTGAGCCGATGAAACGGCTTGCTCAGATCGAGCTCGCGGCCCTGATACGTGATCGTGGCCGTGCCGAGCGCGTCGATCGCGGCCTGGCGGATCAGGCGTTCGGTGAAGTCCATCAGCCACGTGTAGTCGGTGTAGGCCGCGTAGAACTCGATCATCGTGAATTCCGGGTTGTGGCGCACGGAGACGCCCTCGTTGCGGAAATTACGGTTGATCTCGAACACGCGCTCGAAGCCGCCGACCACGAGCCGCTTCAGATACAGCTCGGGCGCGATGCGCAGGAACATCTGCATGTCGAGCGCGTTGTGGTGCGTCGAGAACGGCTTGGCCGCCGCGCCGCCCGGAATCGGGTGCAGCATCGGCGTTTCGACTTCCATGAAGTTCGCATCGGCCATGTACTTGCGGATCGACGAAATCGCCCTGGTGCGCGCGATGAAGGTCTTGCGCGTTTCCGGCGTGACGATCAGATCGACGTAGCGCTGGCGGTACTTCATTTCCTGGTCGGCGAGACCGTGGAATTTGTCGGGCAGCGGACGCAGCGACTTCGACAGCAGACGCAGCTCCGTGCAGCGCACCGACAGCTCGCCCTTGTTGGTGCGGAACAGCACGCCGCGCGCGGCGACGATGTCGCCCATGTCCCACTTCTTGAACGCGTCGTAGGTCTCCTGGCCGACGTCGGCCGGGGTGATGAAGAACTGGATCTGACCCGAGCCGTCGCGCACGGTCGCGAAGCTCGCCTTGCCCATCACGCGCTTGAGCATCATGCGGCCGGCGATCGCGACTTCGAGCGGATTCGCTTCGAGCGCGTCCTTGTCGCTGTGCTCGTATTGCCGCTGCAGGTCGTCGGCGTGATGGGTGGGGCGGAAGTCGTTCGGATAGGCGACGCCGTGCTCACGCAGCTCGCGCAGCTTTTCGCGGCGCTCGGCGATGATCTTGTTGTCGTCCACCTCGGGCGCGGTGTTCGGCTGGGCCGAATTAGGCTGGGTCGGTTCGGTCATGATGATGTGGTGTTCGGTGGCCCGCGGCGGAGTGCTCCGCGCGGGAGGCCAGTCAGTGTAAAAACCTCAGGCGGTACTGGGAAAACGGGGCAAGCAAACGGACTGCGAGCAAAGACGGCAATCGGGGACCGCAGGCCGGCGGCGAGCCAGCGGCGCAGGCCATGCCATGCCATGCCGCCCGCGCTTAGACGCCCTGTTTCAGGCTCGCGCTGATGAACGGATCGAGGTCGCCGTCGAGCACGCTCTTCGTGTTGCTGATTTCGACGTTGGTGCGCAAATCCTTGATGCGGCTGTTGTCGAGCACGTACGAGCGGATCTGGTGACCCCAGCCCACGTCGGTCTTGCCGGCTTCGAGCTTGTCCTGCTCGGCCTGACGCTTGCGGATTTCCGCTTCGTACAGGCGCGATTTCAGCATCGCCATCGCTTCGGCGCGGTTGCGGTGCTGCGAGCGGTCGTTCTGGCATTGCACGACGATGCCCGACGGCATGTGCGTGATCCGCACCGCGGAGTCGGTCTTGTTGATGTGCTGACCGCCCGCGCCCGAGGCGCGATACGTGTCGATGCGCAGATCGGCCGGGTTGATGTCGACTTCGATCGAGTCGTCGATTTCCGGGTACACGAACACCGACGAGAACGACGTATGGCGGCCGCCCGACGAGTCGAACGGCGACTTGCGCACGAGCCGGTGCACGCCGGTTTCGGTGCGCAGGAAGCCGTAGGCGTATTCGCCTTCGATCTTGATCGTCGCGTTCTTGATGCCGGCCACGTCGCCTTCGGTCTGTTCGAGCACTTCGGTCTTGAAGCCCTTGCGCTCGCAGTAGCGCAGATACTGGCGCAGCAGCATCGAGGCCCAGTCGCACGCCTCGGTGCCGCCGGCGCCGGCCTGGATGTCGAGAAACGCGTTGTTGGGGTCAGCCGGGTTCGCGAACATCCGGCGAAATTCCATGTCGGCGACGCGCGCCTCGATGGCTTGGGCATCGCCCTCGCAGGCGGCGAGCGTGTCGTCGTCGCCTTCCTCGCGCGCCATCTCGAACAGGTCCTGGGCGTCGCGCACGTCGTTCGTGATCGACGTGAGCTTGCCGACCGTGTCGTCGAGCAGCTTCTTTTCCTTACCGAGTGCCTGGGCGTGCTTCGAGTCGTTCCAGACGTCCGGGTCTTCGAGTTCGCGGTTGACTTCGATTAGACGCAGTGCTTTGTCGTCGTAGTCAAAGATACCCCCGTAGGTCGTCCGCGCGCTTGCGCAGGTCGGCCAGAGAGGCTTCGATCGCGTTGAGACGTTCCGCTTCCATGTCGATCTTTTATAGCTTCGTAAAAAAGGTGAAATTATAGCCGATCGGCACGCCGCGCCGGAGCCTTCGGGGCAATCCGGCGCGTGTTCGCAGTTGATTTTGCGGAGATTTTTCGCGGTTTCGCGAAGGACGGCGTGATCTGCCGGGGCGAGCGCGCCATGGGCGGCGGTGGCCGGCGTGCGCTGGCGGCGTCAGCTTGCCGCATGCTCGACGATCAGCTGCACGCGCGACACGCCGTTCCACGTATCGCTTGCGAGCCGGTAGGCGACGGTCGTGCGCGCGGGCAGCGTATCGGTATGGTTGAACCAGATCGCGTTGAAGCGCTGGCGGCCGCGCAACAGCTGCAGCTTCAGGTGCTTGTCCTTCACGAGCGCCTGCGAGGCGACCTCGAACTCGCCCGAAAACACCGGCGCCGGGAAGCCCTGGCCCCACACGGCCGCGTCGAGCATCTCGACGAATTGCGGCGTGAAGTACGCGTCTTCGAGCTCGCCGTCGGTTTCGACGGTGCGCGCGAGCGCCTCTTCGGACAGCCATTCGCGGCCGACCGCTTCGAACGCGGCCGTGAAGCGCGGCACGTCGGCGGCGGCGAGCGTCAGGCCCGCGGCCATCGCGTGGCCGCCGAACTTGACGAGCAGGTCCGGCTCGCGCTTCGAGATCAGATCGAGCGCGTCGCGCAGGTGAAAGCCCGCGATCGAGCGGCCCGAGCCCTTGACGGTGAGGCCGCTGTCGTCGGCGGGCGCGAACGTGAACGAGGGGCGGTGGAACTTCTCCTTGAGCCGCCCCGCGACGATGCCGATCACGCCCTGATGCCAGCCCGGATTGAACAGCGTGATCGTGGCCGTGCCCTCGGGGTTGACCGTCGAGAGATCGTCGAGCGCCTGCTGCTGCATGCCGGCTTCGATCTCGCGGCGCTCGCGGTTCATCGTGTCGAGTTGCTGGGCGAGTTCCCAGGCGCGGCCGACGTCGTCGGTGGTCAGGCATTCGATGCCGAGCGACATGTCCGACAGCCGGCCCGCCGCGTTCAGGCGCGGCCCGAGCGCGAAGCCGAGGTCGAAGCCCGAGGCGCTGCGCGCATCGCGCGCGGCGGCGCGAAAGAGCGCCGCGATGCCGGGCTGCATGCGGCTTTTGCGGATGCGCTGCAAACCCTGCGCGACCAGCACGCGGTTGTTGCCGTCGAGCTTCACGACGTCGGCGACGGTGCCGAGCGCGACCAGATCGAGCAGGCCGTCGAGGCGCGGTTCGGGCAATGCCTCGCCGAACGCGCCGCGGCGGCGCAACTCCGCGCGCAGCGCGAGCAGCACGTAGAACATCACGCCGACGCCGGCAAGGCACTTGCTCGGGAACGTGCAGCCCGGCTGGTTCGGATTGACGATTGCGCGCGCGGCGGGCAGTTCGTCGCCGGGCAGGTGGTGGTCGGTGACGAGCACGTCGATGCCGAGCGCGTTGGCGGCCGCGACGCCGTCGACGCTCGCGATGCCGTTGTCGACCGTGATCAGCAGATCGGGCTTGCCGGCCGCGCCGCACGTTGCCAGATCGACGATCTCCGGCGTGAGTCCGTAGCCGTGCTCCATGCGGTTCGGCACGAGATAGTCGATGCGGCCGCCGAACATGCGCAGCCCGCGCACCGCGACCGCGCAGGCGGTTGCGCCGTCGCAGTCGTAATCGGCGACGACGAGCATGCGGCGCTGTTGCTGGATCGCGTCGGCGAGCAGCGCGGCGGCCGCTTCGCAGCCCTTCAGTTCGGCGGGCGGCACGAGCCGCGCGAGGCCGGTTTCGACGTCCTCGGGCAGGCATACGCCGCGTGACGCGTAGAGGCGTGCGAGCACCGGATGCAGGCCGTGGCGGGTGAGGACTTCGGCGTCGACGGGAGAGCAGGCGCGCGTAACGATTCGGGTCATGCGAAAGGGCCGTAGGGGATTCGAAGGGGCTGGCGGTGGGGCGTGTGCCGGGTCAGGCGGGGGCTTATCCGGTGGCGCATGGCATGGTTCAGGGGATGGCTCATGCGGTGGCTCACTCGATGAACAGCGAGGCCAGCACGCGCCGTCGCCAGAATTTGCGCAGATCGCCGCGCGTGACCGTCAGCGTCACGGAGCCGGTGTCGCCGCACAGCGTGAGGCCGAGTTCGGCGAGTTCGCCCGCCTGCAAGGCCGCGAGCGCGGGCTCGAACCAGTCGGTCTGCAGCGCGGCGAAGGCCTGGTTCCAGCGCGCCCAGTCCTGTTCGATGTAGGGCGCGGAGAACGGATCGAGTTCGACGAGCGTGGCGCCTTGGCCCGGGCTGCCGGTGCCGCCGACTTTGTCGTTGGCGCTGGCGCCGCCATCATTGCCAGGATTGCCGCCTGAACCGCCTGAACCGCCTGAACCGCCTGAACCGCCTGAACCGCCTGAACCGCCGGTCGACGCGGCGTCAGCGGCGTTTGCCATGTCCGCATGCTTGCCTCTCGTCGCACCGCACCGCGCCGCCGTCAATTCGCCGAACGAAGCGGGCGGTGTGCCCGTCGCCGCGCCCGCGCTTAGCGCGAGGCCGCGCGTGGCCGTGGCATCGGACAACACCTGCGCGAACGGACTGCGCACCGGCCGCGCCGCGCCCTGCGCGTGAAACCAGATCGAATTGACGGCCGGCAGCCCGCGCGCCTCGCGCGCTTCGTTGACCGGATGCTCGAACCATGCCATCTGCACTTCGTTCTGCAGCTTCATCCACGCGCGCGAGCGCTCGCCCGAATGCGCTTCGTGCGGCAGCCAGATTTCGATGTTGCGGCCGCTCGCGCGCAGCGGCGAGGCGCCCGCGAGCGTACCGAACGCGTCGCTCGACAGATACCAGCGCGCCGGCTTCGGCGCCTCGATGCGCACGCCGAGTTCCTCGATCAGTGGACGCGCGACCGCGAGCAGCGCGCTCGCTTCGTCGTCGGACAGGTCGAGCGAAGCGGGATCGATCAGCACGAGGTGGTCATGCGCGATGCGCACGTGCACCGGCTGCACGCAGGCCCATGTCGCGTTGCCGGGTTCGCCGCCGTCGGCGCGCAGCATGTAGGGCGCGAGCGGCGCTTCATCGGCGGCGGACGTCGCGCCGTCGGGCAGCGCGCCGAATTGCCGGGCGACCCAGCGCTCGTGCGGCAGCGTGCGCTGAAAATCCTCGCCGACCATGCGTTCGACGAGCGTCGCGCGCGCGATCAGCTTGTCGAGCGCCGGGCAGCGGATGTCGTGGAGGGCGGTGGAGGCGTCGGCCGCGGCGGGCAGCGCGAACGGCAGCAGAAGGTGGAGGCGGTCGGCAGGCATGATGTTGCGCATTGTAGGGTAAAGAGTGCGAATATTTCGACCGGAACGCTCACCGCGAGGCGGCCACGGGGCAGGTTGTAAGGCAGGACGATGCCGGATCGGATCGATATCGGACGGGCATGCCGGACGCACATAAGCGGGGTCAGTCAGCCGGGCGGTCCGGGCGCCTCGCGTGAGCCGGGCGAACCGGAGCGAACCCCGGCCCGCCCGTGCCGCGCTTGCAGGACTAGCAGGACAGGCGCGCGCCATACGGTTCTGCGCCACGGGACACGACCGGCACGGCCGTTGCGGGCCGTTGCATTATCCGGCGCCATTTGTATGGCAAACTTCGCGCTTGATCGCAGAAGGCGGTGGCCGCGCTTCGCACCCCACGCGGAACGATCCGCGCCGCCGCGAGCCCAACGATCACGACGCCCGGGCCGCACGGCGGGCGCCACGCGCCGGTGGTGCACAGCACTCAGTCGAAGAACGCAGAAAAGGATTCGCTTGAAATTTCCCTACGAATGGCAGATTGGCTGGCGCTACACGCGCGCCGGCAAACGCACGACCGGTAACGGCTTCATCTCGTTCATCGCGCTGGTGTCGATGTCGGGCATTGCGCTCGGCGTCGCGGCGCTGATCGTCGTGTTGTCGGTGATGAACGGCTTTCAGAAAGAGGTGCGCGACCGCATGCTGTCGGTGCTCGCGCACGTCGAGATCTTTTCGCCGACCGGCTCGATGCCCGACTGGCAACTGACCGCGAAGGAAGCGCGGCAGAACAAGGAAGTGATCGGCGCGGCGCCGTACGTCGAGGCGCAGGCGCTGCTCACGCGCCAGGACGCGGTGAGCGGCGTCGCGCTGCGCGGCGTCGAGCCGACGCTCGAACCGGAAGTGTCCGACATCGGCAAGGAAATGAAAGGCGGCAAGCTGACCGACCTCGTGCCGGGCGACTTCGGCATCGTGCTCGGCGCGGACCTCGCCGCCAATCTCGGCGTGCAGGTCAACGACAAGATCACGCTGGTCGCGCCCGAGGGCACGATCACGCCGGCCGGCATGCTGCCGCGCCTGAAGCAGTTCACGGTGGTCGGCATCTTCGAGTCGGGGCATTACGAATACGACAGCACGCTCGCGCTGATCAACATCAAGGACGCGCAGGCGCTGTTCCGGCTGCCCGCGCCGAGCGGCGTGCGGCTGCGCCTGACCGACATGCAGCGCGCGCCCGAGGTCGCGCATCAGCTCGCGCGCACCCTGTCGGGCGATCTCTACATTCGCGACTGGACGCAGCAGAACAAGACCTGGTTCTCGGCCGTGCAGATCGAAAAGCGCATGATGTTCATCATCCTCACGCTGATCATCGCGGTCGCGGCGTTCAACCTCGTGTCGTCGCTCGTGATGACCGTGACCAACAAGCAGGCCGACATCGCGATCCTGCGCACGCTCGGCGCGCAGCCCCGCTCGATCATGAAGATTTTCGTCGTGCAGGGCGTGACGATCGGCTTCATCGGCACGGCGACGGGCGTCGCGCTCGGCTGCCTGATCGCGTGGAGCATTCCGTGGCTCGTGCCGATGATCGAGCATCTGTTCGGCGTGCAGTTCCTGCCGCCGTCGGTGTACTTCATCAGCGAGCTGCCGTCCGAGCTGATTCCGGCCGACGTCGCGCGCATCGGCATCATCGCGTTCGTGCTCTCGGCGCTGGCCACGCTCTACCCGAGCTGGCGCGGCGCGAAGGTCCGTCCGGCGGAGGCGCTGCGCTATGAATGACCGCCTTGCCCATTCTTCAACCGAATCGTCCATGACCGCTCAGGCCCCCGCGTCGTATCCGTACGTGCTCGAAGCAACCGGCATTTCCAAATCGTTCGTGCAGGGCGGGCTGAACGTGCGGGTGCTCGACAATACGCAGCTTTCCGTGCGGCGCGGCGAGAAGCTCGCGATCGTCGGCGCGTCGGGCTCCGGCAAGAGCACGCTGCTGCACGTGCTCGGCGGTCTCGACGATCCGAGCGCGGGCCAGGTGTCGGTGCTCGGCAAGCCGTTCACGAAGCTCTCCGAGCGCGAGCGCAACGATCTGCGCAATCGCGCGCTTGGCTTTGTCTATCAGTTTCACCATCTGCTGCCGGAATTTTCCGCGCTCGACAATGTCGCGATGCCGCTGCGGATTCGCCGCGAGACGACCGAGGCCGCGCGCCGCGAGGCGCTTGCCGTGCTCGAACAGGTCGGCATGGGACATCGCGCCAAGCATCGGCCGGGCGAGCTGTCGGGCGGCGAGCGCCAGCGCGTCGCGATCGCGCGGGCGCTGGTCACGAAGCCCGCCTGCGTGCTCGCCGACGAACCGACCGGCAACCTCGACGGCGGTACCGCCGACACGGTCTTCAACCTGATGCTCGAACTGTCGCGCACGCTCGAAACGAGCTTCGTGATCGTCACGCACGACCCGGAACTGGCCGGGCGCTGCGACCGCATCATGCGGCTGCGCGACGGCGTGCTGCACGAGGAGCCGCCGGTACCGGTTTGAGTGCGCGGGGGCGCGCCCGCCGCTTGCGAGACGACTCATGTGGATCGATACGCACTGCCATCTCGATGCTGCCGAATTCGACGCCGATCGCGACGCGGTCGCGGCGGCCGCGCGAGGCGCGGGCGTCTCGCGCATCGTGATTCCGGCGATCGGGCGGCAGAATTTCGCGGCGGTGCGCAAACTCGCGCATCGCGTCGAGGGCGGGGCGTACGCGCTCGGCATTCATCCGCTCTGCACGCCCGGCGCCGACGATGCCGACCTCGACCTGCTGCGCATGGAGATCGAGGCGAGTCTCGACGATCCGCGCTTCGTCGGCATCGGCGAGATCGGGCTCGACTATTTCGTCGAAGGTCTCGACGACGCGCGCCAGCAATTCTTCTACAACGGCCAGTTGCAGCTCGCGCGCGAATTCGATCTGCCGGTGATCTGCCACGTGCGCAAATCGCAGGATCAGGTCATCAAGGGGCTGCGGCGGCATCAGATCCATCGTGGCATCGCCCACGCATTCAACGGCAGTTTCCAGCAGGCTCAGGCGTATCTCGACCAGGGGCTGCATCTCGGCTTCGGCGGCAATCTGACGTTCGAGCGCGCGCGGCAAATCCGGCGTCTCGCCGAGCAACTGCCGTTCGATGCGCTCGTCGTCGAGACCGACGCGCCGGACATCGCGCCGTCGTGGATGTACAGGCAGCGCAACTCGCCCGAGCAGATTCCGGCAATCGGCGCGAGCCTCGCGCAGCTGCGCCATGTCACACCCGACTCAGCCGCCCTAGGCACAACGGCTAACGCGCTCGCCGCGCTGCCGCGACTCGCGCTTTCCTCTGCATAATCGATTCCATTGATCGAAGGGTTCGCGCCGGGCGACACCCCCGCCCGGCGGGCTTGCTGTCGCCTGTTCGCCGCGCGTGGGTTCGCCTCGCGTGGGGCGGAGCGGAGGGCGGATGCGAGCAGTGTGGTGTGGTTTTGCGTTGGGTGTGATCGGCTTGCAGCGGCAGGCGGCATTGCCGCGGATGGCCGGCTGGTGGACGCTGGTTTTGCTGGGTGGCGCGGCGCTGGGTGTGGCGATTTGGGGCTTGCGGGAACGCGCCGCGACGCCCCTTGCGTACAGGTGCGCG
This sequence comes from Paraburkholderia sp. Ac-20342, assembly GCF_017104985.1. Lineage (NCBI taxonomy): Bacteria > Pseudomonadati > Pseudomonadota > Betaproteobacteria > Burkholderiales > Burkholderiaceae > Paraburkholderia > Paraburkholderia sp. Ac-20342. Next base: position 26,890 of record NZ_JAAGPQ010000063.1, read on the forward strand.
TTGCCGCTCGCACACGGGTGTGCGTTGCCGGATTCGCCGGCGTGGCGGTGGGCGTGTTGCGTGTGCCGCATGTACGACGAGGCGCGCGTGCGGCGGGTGATCGGCTGGAGCGCCGTGTGGTGCGCGGCAATCTGCGCGGGCTTCGGTTATGCCGCCGTGCGCGCGCACACGCGGCTCGCGGTGAGCCTGCCGCACGCGTGGGAAGGGCGCGATATCGAGGTCGCCGGCAGCATCAAGGGTTTGCCGTCGCATGACGAGAAAGGCGCGCGATTTCTGTTCGAAGTCGAGACGAACGATGCCGGGCTCGCCGCTTTTCCGCAGGTGATTCAACTCTCGTGGATCGCTCGCGACACACCGGCGCCGCCGCTCGAACCCGGTCAACGCTGGCGTCTGCCCGTGCGGTTGAAGCGTCCGCACGGCAATGCGAACTTCGGCGTGCGCGATGCCGAAGCGAGTCTGCTCGCGCGCAACGTGCGGGCGGTTGGTTACGTGAGCGCGGCGGATCGCGCGGTGCGTTTGCCGGGCTATGCGCGCGGGCTTGCGGTGTGGGTCGACCGTTCGCGTGCCGCGTTGCGTGCGCGGATCGACACGGTGCTCGCCGATGCGCCGCATCGCGGGATCGTCGTCGCGCTCGCGACCGGCGCGCAGGACGAAGTGAGCACCGCCGACTGGCAATTGATGCGCGGCACCGGCACGAGTCATCTGGTGGCGATTTCGGGGCTGCATATCGGCTTCGTCGCGGGACTGGCCGGCTGGCTGGCGGCCGCGGTATGGCGGCGCTCGGGCTGGCTCGGGCGCGGCTGGCCGTTGCGGCTGCCCGCGCAAATCGTCGGCGTGACGGCCGGTGCGCTGTTTGCCGCCCTGCATGCGGCGCTCGCAGGCTTCAACGTGCCGGCGCAGCGCACGCTGTGGATGGCGGCGGTCGTCGCGCTGGCATTCGTCGGCGGGCGCAATCTGGCGCGCTCGACGGTGCTTGCGTGGGCGCTCGGGCTCGTGCTGCTGATCGATCCGTGGGCGGTCGTGTCGGCGGGATTCTGGCTGTCGTTCTGCGCGGTCGGCGCGATTCTGTTTGCGATGTCGGGGCGGCCGCGCGTGCGCAGCCGTCTGCGCGGGCGGGGCGATGAACGTTGGGGCGAACGCGGCGATGAATGCGGCGGTGAATGCAACGAGGCCGCCCCCGGAACCGGCCTGCGGGCGCTGCGCGCCGCTTCGAGTCGGCGTTTGCGCGCGCTCGTCGAACGCCTGCGCGGCGCCGCGCACGTGCAGATCGCGGTGACACTCGCGCTCGCGCCGCTCACCGTCTACTGGTTCGCGCAGATTCCGCTCGTCGGGCCGCTGGCGAACGCGTTCGCGATTCCGTGGGTGAGTCTGCTCGTCACGCCGGCGGTGCTCACGGGCGTTGCGTTGCCCGCGCCGCTCGACGCATTCGCGTGGCACGTCGCCCATACGTTGCTCGACGTGCTCGCGCTCGGCCTGCAGGGGTTGACGGGGCCGCGCTGGACGCTCTGGTGGTTGCCGCAACCCGCTGCATGGGCGCTTGCCGCGGCGGCGGTCGGCGTGCTCTGGTGCCTCGCGCCACGCGGCTGGCCGCTGCGCTGGGCCGCGCCGCTGACGTGGCTGCCGTTGCTGATGCCCAGCGCGGACGGCGCGCTTGCCGCGCCGGCGGGCGCGTTCCGTCTGACGGCGCTCGACGTGGGGCAGGGCGCGTCGATCCTCGTGCAAACCGCGCATCACGCATTGCTGTTCGATGCCGGGCCGGGCGCGGAATCGACGCACGCGGGCGAGCGCGTGGTCGTGCCGTTCCTGCAGGCGCAGGGCGTGACGACGCTCGACACGCTGATCGTCAGCCACGCCGATTCCGATCATGCGGGCGGCGTGCCTGCCGTGCTCGATGCGATCGAGGTGCGTCAGATGGTGGGCTCGCTCGCGCCGGACAATGCGCTGTGGCCGTACGCGCAGCGGCACGGCGCGCGGACGCTGCCGTGCGCGGCCGGGCAGCGCTGGCAATGGGACGGCGTCGAATTCGCGATACTGTGGCCGGATGCCGGGCCCGCGAGCGGCAAGAACAACGATCGTTGCTGCGTGCTCAGGGTCAGCACGCTGCCGCGCGCGGGGCTCGCCGCGACATCGCGTGCTCGCACAGAGACGACGCGTTTCGCGGCCCTGCTGACCGCCGACATCGAGGCGCCGGTCGAGCGCACGCTGCTCGCGCGCGATCGCGGCGCCTTGCGCGCCCAGGTGCTGATGGCGCCGCATCATGGCAGCAGGACCTCGTCGACCGAGCCGTTCCTCGACTCTATCGAGCCGTCCATCGCGCTATTTCAGGTAGGCTACGAAAATCGTTTTCATCATCCGAATGCGGGCGTGTTCGAGCGCTACGAGGCTCGCCATATCGAACTCGGGCGCAGCGATCGGGACGGCGCGGTGCGGGTGGACGTCGATCCCGGCGCGGACGGCCCCGCGCTCACGCTCGAGCGCTATCGCGAGACGCGGCGGCGCTACTGGATGGCGCGTTGAGCGCGCGAGACGCCTGTCAAAGGCGCACGCAAAAAACAGAAACGGAGATAGCCGCAGTTGAAAAACATCATTCATTTCTCTCATGCGAACGGCTTTCCGGCTTCCACCTACCGGACGATCTTCGCCGAACTTTCCGACGACTACGAGGTGCGCTTCATCGAGCGTATCGGCCATGACACGCGCTTTCCGGTCACGCAGGACTGGCCGCATCTGGTCGAGCAGTTGCTCGAAGACATCGGCCGCGCGTACGAGCAGCCGGTATGGCTCGTCGGACATTCGCTGGGCGGCTATCTGTCGCTGATGGCCGCGCTGAAAAAGCCGCAGTGGGTGAGGGGCGTGGTGATGCTCGACTCGCCGGTGATCGCCGGTTGGCGCAGCAGCATGCTACGCGTCTCGCAATGGACCGGGCTCGACGAACGGCTCTCGCCGGCCGCCGCGACGCGCACCCGGCGCACGCAGTGGGCAAGCCGCGACGAAGCGTGGCGGCACTTCCATTCGAAGCCGGCGTTCGCGCGCTGGGACGAGCGCATGCTGTCCGACTACATCGACTTTGGCATTCCGCAGAGCGCGCCGGACGGCACGCGCGCGCTCGCGTTCGACCGCCGCACCGAATACCGGATCTACCGCACGCTGCCGCACACGCTCGGCGCGCGGCTCGCGCACGGCGCGCCGGTGCCGGTCGGTTTCATCGCCGGCACGCGCTCGAAGGAAATCCGCCAGGCCGGTCTCGATGCGACGCGCCGCGCGACCGGCGGCCACCTTGAGTGGATCGAAGGCAGCCATCTGTATCCGATGGAGCGGCCGATCGAAACGGCGCGCGCGGTGCAGCGGATGTTGCGCGAACTTGAGCGGCTTGCCTGAGGCGCTGCGCGTGCGACTTGCGTGGCAAATGGCGGCGCCGGGTTGCACGCGAGGAGGGGGCGGCGCGCGCCGGGCCGGTCGTTTTTTGCTGGGTCGGGACCATCCTTTACGGTATAATCCGTTTTTCCCGCGAGCATCCAGCGATGACCAAATATGTTTTCGTCACCGGCGGCGTAGTTTCTTCCCTCGGCAAGGGTATTGCCGCCGCTTCCCTCGCCGCGATCCTCGAATCGCGCGGTCTCAAAGTCACCCTCCTCAAACTCGATCCGTACATCAACGTCGACCCCGGCACGATGAGCCCGTTTCAGCACGGCGAAGTGTTCGTGACGGAAGACGGAGCGGAAACCGACCTCGACCTCGGCCACTACGAGCGCTTCATCAGCACGAAGATGCGCAAGGCCAACAACTTCACCACGGGCCAGATTTACGAATCGGTGATCCGCAAGGAACGCCGCGGCGATTATCTCGGCAAGACGGTGCAGGTCATCCCGCACATCACGAACGAAATCCAGGCATTCGTCGAGCGCGGCGCGGCTTCCGCGACGTGCGGCGAGCCCGATGTCGCGATCGTCGAAGTGGGCGGCACGGTGGGCGACATCGAATCGCTGCCGTTCCTCGAAGCCGCGCGTCAGATGAGCTTGCGCCTCGGCCGCAACAGCGCGTGCTTCGTGCACCTGACGCTCGTGCCCTGGGTTGCCACGGCGGGCGAACTGAAGACCAAGCCCACCCAGCACAGCGTGCAGAAGCTGCGCGAAATCGGCATCTCGCCGCACGTGCTGCTGTGTCGCGCCGACCGTCCGATTCCGGACGATGAGCGCGCGAAGATCTCGCTGTTCTCGAACGTGCCCGAAGACGCGGTGATTTCGGTGTGGGACGCGGACAGCATCTACAAGATTCCGCAGATGCTGCACGACCAGGGGCTCGACGCGATCATTTGCGAAGAGCTCAGGCTCACGCCGAAGGCCGCGGACCTCGCGATGTGGTCCGACCTCGTCGAGAAGCTGCAGAATCCGAAGCACGAAGTGACGATCGGCATGGTCGGCAAGTACGTCGATCTGACCGAGTCGTACAAGTCGCTGATCGAAGCGCTGCGCCATGCGTCGATGCACACGTCGACGCGCGTGAACATCGAGTACATCGACTCCGAAGAGATCGAGACGCAAGGCGTCGAGAGCCTCAGGCATCTCGACGCGGTGCTCGTGCCGGGCGGCTTCGGCCGTCGCGGCACCGAGGGCAAGATCGCCGCGATCCGCTATGCGCGCGAAGCGAAGGTGCCGTATCTCGGCATCTGCCTCGGCATGCAGCTTGCCGTGATCGAATTCGCCCGCGACGTGGTCGGCCTGAAGGACGCGAACAGCACCGAGTTCGATCAGGAAACGAAGAACCGCGTGGTCGCGCTGATCACCGAGTGGTACGACCGCGAAGGCCGCGTCGAGAAGCGCACCGAAGAGTCGGACCTCGGCGGCACCATGCGCCTCGGTTCGCAGCGCTGCCCGATCAAGCCCGGCACGATGGCCGAGGAAATCTACGGCCGCGACGTGAACGAGCGCCATCGTCACCGTTATGAAGTCAATAACCGTTTCGTGCCCCAACTCGAAGCCGGCGGCCTCATCATTAGCGCCCGTACGCCGAGCGAGGACCTGCCGGAAATGATGGAACTGCCGCGCAGCATGCACCCGTGGTTCGTCGGCGTGCAGTTCCACCCGGAATTCACGTCCACGCCGCGCGATGGCCATCCGCTGTTCAAGTCGTTCGTCGAGGCGGCGCTGGCGCATCAGCAGTCGCGCACCGCGAACGCAGTCAGGGAGAAAGCATGAAGCTGGGCGATTTCGAAATCGGTCTCGACAAGCCGTTTTTCCTGATCGCCGGTACCTGTGTCGTCGAATCGGAACAGATGACGATCGACACGGCCGGCCGGCTCAAGGAAATCTGCGCGAAGCTGAACATTCCGTTCATCTATAAATCGTCGTACGACAAGGCCAACCGCAGCAGCGGCAAGTCGTTCCGCGGTCTGGGCATGGACGAAGGTTTGCGCATCCTGTCGGAAGTGAAGCGTCAGCTCGGCCTGCCGGTGCTGACCGACGTTCACGCCGAACACGAAATCGAACAGGTCGCGTCGGTCGTCGACGTGCTGCAAACGCCGGCGTTCCTGTGCCGGCAAACGGACTTCATTCACGCCTGCGCGCGCTCGGGCAAGCCGGTCAATATCAAGAAGGGCCAGTTTCTCGCGCCGCACGACATGAAGAACGTGATCGACAAGGCGCGCGATGCCGCGCGCGAAGCGGGTCTGTCGGAAGACCGCTTCATGGCGTGCGAGCGCGGCGTGTCGTTCGGCTATAACAACCTCGTGTCGGACATGCGTTCGCTCGCGATCATGCGCGAGACCAACGCGCCGGTCGTGTTCGACGCGACGCACTCGGTGCAGTTGCCGGGCGGCCAGGGCACGAGCTCGGGCGGCCAGCGCGAATTCGTGCCGGTGCTCGCGCGTGCCGCGGTCGCGGTGGGCGTTGCGGGTCTCTTCATGGAAACGCATCCGAACCCGGCGCAGGCGAAGTCGGACGGGCCGAACGCGGTGCCGCTCAAGCGCATGGCCGATCTGCTCGAGACGCTCGTCACGCTCGACCAGGCCGTCAAGCGCGGGCCGTTCCTCGAAAGCGATTTCAACTGATTCAAGCATGCGCCGCGTGTCGCGATTTTCACGATCCACCTCGATAATCGGCGCGCGGCGTTTTCGCATAATGGCCGTCGAACGTATCGGCGCGCGAGTTGTCTGTCGGGGAGACCGGCGGGTGCTTTGCAGGGGACAGGAGTCGGCACTTAAGCGCCAACTCCGGATCGGCAGCGCGATACAGTGTCACAGTAAAGAATTCAACGTCATTTCTTTGAGGAAACCATGAGTGCTATCGTAGACATCATCGGTCGAGAGATTCTCGATTCGCGAGGCAACCCCACCGTCGAATGCGACGTGCTGCTCGAATCGGGCACGATGGGCCGCGCAGCGGTGCCGTCGGGCGCGTCGACCGGCTCGCGCGAAGCGATCGAACTGCGCGACGGCGAAGCCGGCCGTTACGGCGGCAAGGGCGTGCTGAAGGCCGTCGAGCACATCAACACTGAAATCTCCGAAGCGATCATGGGCCTCGACGCTTCCGAACAGGCTTTCCTCGACAAGACGCTGCTCGAACTCGACGGCACCGACAACAAGTCGCGCCTCGGCGCGAACGCGATGCTGGCCGTGTCGATGGCCGTCGCGAAGGCCGCCGCTGAAGAAGCCGGCCTGCCGCTGTATCGCTACTTCGGCGGCTCGGGCGCGATGCAACTGCCGGTGCCGATGATGAACATCGTCAACGGCGGCGCGCACGCGAACAACAGCCTCGACATCCAGGAATTCATGATCGTGCCGGTCAGCCAGCCGACCTTCCGCGAAGCACTGCGCTGCGGCGCCGAAGTGTTCCACGCGCTGAAGAAGATCCTGTCGGATCGCGGCATGAGCACGGCCGTCGGCGACGAAGGCGGCTTCGCACCGAACTTCGGCAGTAACGAGGAATGCTTGTCCACGATCCTGCAGGCGATCGAGAAAGCAGGCTATCGCGCCGGTGAAGACGTGCTGCTCGCGCTCGACTGCGCGGCGAGCGAGTTCTACCACGACGGCAAGTACCAGCTGGCGGGCGAAGGCCTGCAACTGTCGTCGACGGAATTCGCGGACTACCTCGCGAACCTCGCCGACAAGTTCCCGATCGTGTCGATCGAAGACGGCATGCACGAAGGCGACTGGGAAGGCTGGAAGGTGCTGACCGACAAGCTCGGCAAGAAGGTGCAGCTGGTCGGCGACGACCTGTTCGTAACCAACACGCGCATCCTCAAGGAAGGCATCGAGAAGGGCATCGCGAACTCGATCCTGATCAAGATCAACCAGATCGGCACGCTGACGGAAACCTTTGCGGCGATCGAGATGGCGAAGCGCGCGGGCTACACGGCCGTGATCTCGCACCGCTCGGGCGAAACCGAAGATTCGACGATCGCCGATATCGCCGTGGGTCTCAACGCTGGCCAGATCAAGACCGGTTCGCTGTCGCGTTCGGACCGTATCTCGAAGTACAACCAGCTGCTGCGCATCGAGGAAGATCTCGGCGATATCGCGAGCTACCCGGGCAAGTCGGCGTTCTACAATCTGCGCTAAACAGCAGTTTGTTCGCGCTGATCGATGAGACGGTTATCCTTCGTTTCTGATTGACCTCGCCGCCCTGCGTATAGCGCAGGGCGGCGCGTATTTATTGTGCTTACTTCATGCGGCTTGTCACTGCTGTCCTGATCGTTCTGCTGGCGCTGATCCAGTACCCGCTCTGGTGGGGGCATGGCGGCTGGCTGCGCGTGCATGAGTTGCAAGGGCAACTCGCGCAGCAACTGCAAAAGAATGCCGACGCGAAGGTGCGCAACGAGCGCATTCAGGGCGAGGTGCAGGATCTGCAGAACGGCACGGCCGCGGTCGAAGAGCGGGCGCGCTACGAGATGGGCATGGTCAAGGACGGCGAGGTGTTCGTGCAGTTCGTGTCGCCGAACCAGCCGTTGCCGGCGTCGAACGGTCCGTCGGTGAATACGTCGACGCGCGGCGAGGTATCGGCCGCGCCGCTGCACGTGGTGCCGAATCCGGAGTCGCGCGCGAAGCCGGATCGCAAGCGTGGCGGGAAGGCGGTAGCGAAGGAGAAGAAGCCGGCGCATTGAAGTTGGATGCGTTGTCCCGGCCTGGTGGGCTCTCAACGGGCTCAATGGGCTCGGCTGAGTCAGTCACGAAGGACGCAAAAAAAGCGCGGTTCATTTTGAACCGCGCTTTTTTATTGCCCTGTTCCTTTGTACTTTGTACTGTCGCCGTCGATCCTACCAACCCCAGTACGGCCCGAAGCCGACGCCAATGCCTGTGCCCCATCCGCGCCGTCCCCAACTGCCGGTCGAAAAGCCGCCGGTCACGGTGATGGGCGGCGCTGGCGAGCCATAGCGCGACCACGCCTGAGCGGCGGCTTCTGCGGCCATCGACTGATTCTGCTCGTACATGACCTGGCGATCGATCGCGTCATAGCGCGCACGCTCTTCCGGTGTCAGCGTTTGACCGGTGCCGGCCGCTGGGGCCTGATCGGACGGCAGGCGGCTCAGAATCGGCATTGGGCCAGGCGGGTCGATCGTGCAGCCGGCGAGTGCGGCGCTACCCGCGACCACGGCCAGTACGGTCAACGTGCGCGCATGACGTATCAGCAAAAGAGGGGGCTTCATGTTCGAATCTCCATCGGTTCGACGCGTTGGCGGGCGAGGCCGACATGTGCCGTGAGCGGCGCGAATGGTTCAACGCACATTCACCACGGCGATCAGGCTCGGCGGTCAGAAAGGCCGCGGCCGGAGAAAGCCAGTGCGCCGCCCGAGCCATGACGGCAGTGGGCGGCGCGGTGGCGGCTGCCGTTATGAAAAGCGACGAAGCACCTATCACGCACGGCAGCCAGGGCAAGCTCGGACGTTCACGCAACCTGCCCAGGCACGCGTTGGCGCCTCAGTGCCGCTGATCGGTAGCCGGCGTCACGCCTTGTGAAAGTCCGCTTGCCACGAAAAGTTGTGCGACGTCGACCGGGTCGAACTCGTAGCGCTGGTTGCAGAACTCGCAGTGAATCTCGACGTGGCCGCGTTCTTCGATCACGCCGTCCACTTCGTCGCGGCCGAGCATCTTCAGCATCGCGCCGACCTTTTCGCGCGAGCACGTGCATTCGAAGCGCGTTGTGACCGGCTCGAAATGCAGCACGTTTTCCTGCCAGAAGAGCCGGCGGAAAACCGTCTCCGGTTCTTCCTTCAGCAGTTCGTCCTGCGACAGCGTGCCGCCGAGCGTGCAGACGCGCTCCCACGTGTCCGCATCGAGCTGGCCCGGATGCGGGACGATGCCGCCGTCGCCGGGCAGCTTCTGCAACAGCATGCCGACCGCGCGCTCGGTGTTCGCCGCGAGCCACATGCGCGTGTCGAGCTGCTCCGAGTGATGCATGTAGTGTTCGAGCACCTCGGCGATCGACTTGAGCGGCCCGTCGACGCCCGAGAGCGGCACGATGCTCTGGTACGGCTGCTGGCCGGGCTGTTTGTCGGCCGGGTCGAGCGTGATGACGCAGCGGCCGTGGCCGCTCGCGTTGACGAGATCGACGAGCGAGGTCGTGTCTTCGAGCGCCGGGCCGTTCTCGCCCGAGAGCTTCGCGGTGGCGCGCATCGTCAGGTTCGAACTGCACTGCACGACCAGCATCTTGACCGGGCCATCGCCGAAAATCTGCATGACGAGCGTGCCGTCGAACTTCAGGTTCGCCGACAGCAGCGCGCACGCGGCCATCATTTCGCCCAGGATCGTTCGCACGGGCGCCGGATAATCGCGCCGCGTCAATACTTCCTGCCACGTATTGCGCAACGAAACGATCTCGCCGCGCACCGGCGCCGCGCTGAACATGAATTTTTGCAACTGGTCGCTCACAACTTTTCCTCGATGGAGTGACGCGGCGCGATGCCGCGTCATTGCGCACCGCGCGCGCCGGCCGTCTAGCCGATGCGCACGAGCTGCGCCTTGAAATACTCGCGGCGCTCGACATAACTTGCCGCGCCGCGCCGCATGTTGGCGATATCCGCTTCCGTCAGTTCGCGCACGACCTTGGCGGGCGCGCCGAGAATCAGCGTATTGTCGGGAAACACCTTGCCCTCGGTGACGACGGCACCCGCTCCGACCAGACAGTTGCGGCCGATCACCGCGCCATTCAAGACCACGGCCTGAATGCCGATCAGCGAACCTTCCTTGATCGTGCAGCCGTGCAGCATGACCTGGTGGCCGATCGTCACGTTCGGCTCGACCGTCAGCGGATAGCCGGGGTCGGTGTGCAGCACCGCGCTTTCCTGCACGTTGCTGCCGGCGCCGATCGTGATCGGCTCGTTGTCGCCGCGCAGCGTCGCGCCGAACCACACGCTCGCGTTTTCCTCGAGCGTCACGTTGCCGATGATGTTCGCCGAATCCGCGACGAACACGCTTTCATGGATGTTCGGGGCGGCTTCGCCCAGCTTGTAAATCGTCACAATGTCTCCTGTTGATCGGTCGCCGCATGCGGCGCCTGGCCGCTGTCGCGCGTTGCCGGCCTGACTTCGCGGGCCTGACGGACGCGCCCGCAGGCGCGCCGGATGGTCGAATCGGGTATTGTAAACGGTTGTGTGGCCGGGCCGCTCGGCGCGCGCGCCAAGGTGCGCGCTTGCGATTTCGCGGTGATTGCCGGCGAGAACGTGAGAGAAGCAGCGCCGTGGTGTCCGGTTCGTCGCCGCATGGGCTTGTTGTGCGTAGCGGTTACGCATGGCCACTCGTCGCGTGGGCCGCATGCCGTGGCGCTTCTGCGCGTTTTGTCGCGCGTTGGCGGTACGAGCGGGGCTCGACTCGGCCACGTTTACCGCAGCGTCTCCGGCCGCTTTATCCGTTGCCTCAGTTGATTTCGTTGCCGATCCGCTTCCCATGACGTCCGCCGCTTCGCCTGTTTCATCCATGTCCTGCGCATCGGATTCCCGCGACGAGCCTTCGTGCGCGCGCCGTGCCGCGCTCGCCGCCTTGCGCGACAGCGATCCGGCCATCAAGGCGGATGCGGCTCGCGCACTGTATGCCGCCGTGCTCGACGGTCGCGCCGTCTGTCACGCCGATCTCGAACTGGCCGAGCCGGCCGGCCTGCCGGGCCGTCCCGTGCGGCCCGAACTCGTCGAGCCGCGCCAGCTCGGCCGGCGCAGCATGCAGTCGCCGCAGGGCCGCGCGGTGTTGCTGCATGCGCTCGCGCACATCGAGTTCAACGCGATCAATCTCGCGCTCGACGCCGTATGGCGCTTCTCCGGCATGCCCGCCGGGTTCTATGCCGACTGGCTCAAGGTCGCCGCCGAAGAGGCCTATCACTACTCGCTGCTCGCCGCGCGGCTCGCCGAATACGGCCATGCCTACGGCGACTTCCCGGCGCACGGCGGCCTGTGGGACATGTGCGAGCGCACCCGCGGCGACGTGCTCGCGCGCATGGCGCTGGTGCCGCGCACGCTCGAAGCGCGCGGCCTCGACGCCTCGCCGCCGATTCGCGCGCGTTTGCAGCAGGCGGGCGATCAGGCGTCGGCGGCGATTCTCGACGTGATCCTGCGCGACGAGATCGGCCACGTGCTGATCGGCAACCGCTGGTTCCGCCACCTGTGCGGGGCGCACGGGCTCGATCCGCACGAGACCTATCAGCGTCTCGCCGATCAGTACCACGCGCCGAAGTTACGCGGTCCGTTCAATTTCGAAGCGCGTCGCGACGCCGGTTTCGACGAAGCCGAACTCGCCGCGCTCGCGGGGCTCGACGCGCAGCCGCAGCCGCAGCCGCAGGGGCAGGGGCAGGGGGCGGAGTCGGCGCCGGACCCGACCGACGCGGACGACCGAACACCGCTTCGATAATCGCTCTCCCCGTATCAGCCGGCGGTCTCTATAATCGAACGATCATTCTTTTTTGTGGGTGCGCCGCTCATGAATACTTCCCGCTCCGAGTTCGTCGCCGTGCGCGGCGTCCGTCTGCACGTGCGGCGTTGGGGCCGTCCCGACGCGCCGATCCTGTTCATGCTGCATGGCTGGATGGACGTGGGGGCCTCGTTCCAGTTCGTCGTCGAGGCGCTCGGCGGCGACTGGCAGGTGATCGCGCCCGACATGCGCGGCTTCGGCCTGTCCGACTGGCCGGTTGCCGAGCGCGGCGGCGGCAGCTACTGGATTCAGGACTATCTCGGCGATCTCGACGCGCTCGTCGACCACTACGCGCCAAAAGGCGAGGTCAATCTGGTCGGCCACAGCATGGGCGCGAACATCGTGTGCGTGTACGCGGGCGTGCGGCCGGAGCGGGTGCGGTGCGTGGTCGATCTCGAAGGTTTCGGGCTCGCGCCGTCGCATCCGGCGCAGGCGCCCAGGCGCTTGCTCAACTGGCTCGACGAATTGCGCGATCCGCCGCAGCTGAGGCGCTATGCGTCGCTCGACGAGGTGGCCGCGCGCCTCACCAAAACCAATCCGCGGCTCGATCTGCGGCGCGCGAAGTTTCTCGCGCAGCACTGGTCGAAGCCGGATGGCGAAGGGCGCTTCATGCTGCTCGCCGACCCCGCGCACAAGGTGCGCGGGCCGACGCTGTATCGCCTCGACGAGGTGATGGCCGTATGGCGCAAGGTGAGGGCGAGGGTGCTGCACGTCGAGGCTGCCGGGTCGCCGACGCTCGCGCAGATCGCCGGCGAGATTCCGCTCGACGAATTCAAGGCGCGTTTTCAGGCGTTTCCCGACTGGCGCGAGAAGATCATCGACGAGGCCGGGCACATGGTGCATCACGACCAGCCGGAGCAGATCGCGGCGCTGATCGAGGGGTTTTGCGCTTAGGCGGCTTTATTAGGCGGCTTCATTGCGAAGGTCTGGAGAGGTTTTAGGGGGCGGCGTTTGTTGCCAGTGTTGGGCCGTCTGCGCGCAGGCGCGCTTGCCTGTATTCGAGCTTCTATCCGCGCCCGCAACCGAGCCCGCGGCCCGTATCCGCCGTGACGCGGCGCGGCACGCGTCCGGCGCCGGCGCATGCAGCAAGTGCCGGCAGCAAGCGTGCACAGCAAGCGCCCGCAGCCGCCACCGCAAGATAGCCCTGCGGGCCCTTACTGCGTTGCAGTAAAATGGCTGGAGAATCTCTCCAGGACCACGATGAACGCCGATCTTCACTGCCACTCCACCGTTTCCGACGGCCAGTTCGCGCCGGCCGACGTCGCGCGCCGCGCGCACGCGAACGGCGTGACGCTGTGGGCGCTCACCGATCACGACGAAGTCGGCGGTCAGCACGAAGCGCGCGCCACCTCCGAAGCGCTCGGTATGCGCTATCTGAGCGGCGTCGAGATTTCGGTCACATGGGCGGGGCGCACCGTGCATATCGTCGGGCTCGGTATCGATCCGACCAGCCGGATTCTGATCGACGGTCTCGCGCGCACGCGCGACGGCCGTGCCGCGCGCGCCGAGGCGATCGGCGAGCAGCTGGCCGTGCTCGGCATTCCCGGCGCGTACGAGGGCGCGCTCGAATACGTCTCGAATCCCGACATGATGTCGCGCACGCACTTCGCGCGCTTCATGGTCGAGCACGGCCACTGCGGCACTACGCAGGAAGTGTTCGACCGCTATCTCGGCGACGGCAAGCCGGCCTACGTCGCGCACCGCTGGGCGAAACTCGCCGACGCGGTGGGCTGGATCCAGGCCGCGGGCGGCGAGGCGATCGTCGCGCATCCGGGTCGCTACGCGTATTCACCGCTCGAATTCGACGCGTTTTTCGGCGAATTCATCGACCTCGGCGGCAAGGCGATCGAGGTGGTGACGGGCAGCCACACACCCGACCAGTATCGCGAATACGCGGACGTCGCGCGCCGCTTCGGCTTCGAGGCCTCGCGCGGGTCCGATTTCCACGCGCCCGGCGAGGGCCGCATCGAACTCGGCGCGCTGCCGCCGCTGCCCGCCGATCTCAAGCCCGTCTGGGAACGCTGGCTGTGACCGCGCGCCGTGCCATGACGGCACGTCACGCGCGCGGGCTGGCCCGATCAGGCGAGCGCGTGCGCACCAGCCCCCTGGCGGCGCCGTGCCATGCGGATGCCTCTTCGAGGCATTGCATTCCGCGGGCCAGCCGTCCTCCATTCGCAGGGCACGTGCGATCCGTTTGCCGCATGCCAGCCGCAGCCGTTCATCCGCCGTCATCGTGAACCACCATGTCCCAATACTTCCGGCTTCATCCCGACAATCCGCAGCCGCGCCTCGTCAAGCAGGCCGTGCAGATCATCAACGACGGCGGCGTGGTCGCGTTGCCGACCGATTCGACCTATGCGCTCGCCTGCCATCTCGACGACAAGGATGCGGTCGAGCGTCTGCGGCGCATTCGCGGGCTCGATGAAAAGCAGCTGCTGTCGCTGCTCGTGCGCGATCTGTCGGAGCTCGCCAATTTCGCGATGGTGGACAACCGGCAGTACCGGCTGCTCAAATCGGTGACGCCGGGCCCGTACGTGTTCGTGCTGCAGGCGACGAAGGAAGTGCCGCGGCGCGTCTCGCATCCGTCGCGCAAGACGATCGGCCTGCGCGTGCCGGATCATGCGATCACGCTCGCGATTCTCGAGGAACTCGGTCAGCCGCTGCTCGGCTCGACGCTGATCATGCCCGACGAAACCGAGCCGCTGAACGATCCCGAGGACATTCGCGCGCGGCTCGAAAAGCAGCTTGATCTCGTGATCGACGGCGGCCCTTGCGTATGCGAGCCGTCCACCGTGATCGACCTGACCGGCGCGGAGCCCGTACTGGTGCGGGCAGGGCGGGGTTCGCTCGCGCCGTTCGGCCTCGCGGAAGCGGCATGAGCGAAAGCGGGCAGACGCGCGCAAGCGCATTGTTACAATAACGGCATATGGATTCTTCCCTGATACAGACCGTCGCGGTCTACGCGCTTCCGGTTATTTTCGCGATCACGCTGCACGAAGCGGCGCACGGCTACGTCGCGCGCTGGCTCGGCGACAACACCGCCTACGTGCTCGGCCGCGTGTCGCTGAACCCGATGCGCCATATCGATCCGCTCGGCACGATCGCGATTCCGCTCCTGCTCTATTTCGCGACGAGCGGCGCGTTCATGTTCGGCTACGCGAAGCCGGTGCCGGTCGCGTTCGGCAATCTGCGCAATCCGCGCTGGGGCAGCCTGTGGGTCGCGGCGGCCGGTCCCGTGTGCAACTTCATCCAGGCGCTGGCGTGGGGCGTGTTCGGCGTCGTGCTCGCGGTGCTCAATATCGACGAACCGTTTTTCACGCGCATGGCCGGCGCGGGCGTCGGCGTGAATCTGGTGCTCGGCGTGCTGAACCTCTTTCCGCTGCCGCCGCTCGACGGCGGCCGCGTGCTGATGGCGCTGTTGCCGCCGAAGCAGGCGATTTCGCTCGCGCGGCTCGAACCGTACGGCTTTTTCATCGTCATGGCGCTCGTCATGACGGGCACGCTCACGCGTTTCTGGTTAAAGCCGCTCGTCACGCTCGGCTATAGCGCGATTACCGCAATTCTGACTCCACTTGTTTCGCTTTTCTAGATAACCATGTTCCCAGACCGTATCTTCTCTGGCATGCGGCCCACCGGGTCGCTGCACCTCGGCCACTATCACGGCGTACTGAAAAACTGGGTGCGGCTGCAGTCCGAGTACCCGTGCTTCTTCTGCGTGGTCGACTGGCACGCACTGACGACGCACTACGAAACGCCCGAAGTGATCGAAAAGAACGTCTGGGACGTGCTGGTCGACTGGCTTGCTTCCGGCATCGATCCGGCCCAGGCGACGCTGTTCATCCAGAGCAAGGTGCCCGAGCATGCCGAGCTCGCGCTGCTGCTCGGCATGAGCACGCCACTCGGCTGGCTCGAACGCGTGCCGACCTACAAGGAGCAGATGGAAAAGCTCAAGGACAAGGACCTGTCTACCTACGGCTTCCTTGGCTACCCGGTGCTGATGGCGGCCGACATCCTGCTGTATCGCGGCTCGCTCGTGCCGGTCGGCGAAGACCAGGTGCCGCACGTCGAAATGACGCGCGAAATCGCGCGCCGCTTCAACTACCTGTACGGCCGCGAGCCGGGTTTCGAGGAAAAGGCCAACGAGGCCGCGAAGAAGCTCGGCGGCAAGCGCTCGAAGCTCTATCACGAGCTGCGCAACGCGTATCAGCAGGAAGGCGACGACGAGGCGCTCGAACGCGCGCGGGCGCTGCTGCAGGAATCGCAGAGCCTGTCGATGAGCGATCGCGAGCGTCTGTTCGGCTATCTCGAAGGCTCGCGCAAGATCATCCTCGTCGAGCCGCAGGCCATGCTGACCGAAGCGTCGCGCATGCCGGGTCTCGACGGCCAGAAGATGTCGAAGTCGTACGGCAACACGATCGGCCTGCGCGAAGACGCGGAAACGATCACGAAGAAAGTCCGCACGATGCCGACCGACCCGGCGCGCGTGCGCCGCACCGATCCAGGCGATCCGGACAAATGCCCGGTGTGGCAACTGCACCAGGTCTACACCGACGAAGCGACGCACGAGTGGGTGCAGAAGGGCTGCCGCTCGGCGGGCATCGGCTGTCTCGACTGCAAGCAGCCGGTTATCGAAGGCATTCTGCGCGAGCAGCAGCCGATGCTCGAGCGCGCGCAGAAGTACATGGACGACCCCTCGCTGCTGCGTGCGATCGTCGCCGACGGTTGCGACAAGGCGCGCCGCTTCGCGACGGAAACGATGCGCGACGTCCGCGAGGCGATGGGGCTGTCGTACAACTGATGGGCCATCGAGCTACCGCCGCGCAGCAATGAGCACACCCACTGCCGCCGGCATGCACGGCCTCGGTGAAGCGTCGCGCTGGGTGCGCGACTGGGCGCATCTGGTCGCGCCGGGTGGCGCGGTGCTCGACGTCGCCTCGGGCGCGGGGCGTCATGCGCGGTTTTTCGCGTCGCGCGGGCATCCGGTGACGGCGCTCGACCGCGACGCGGCCGCGCTCGGCATGTTGCGCGACGCGCCGCTCGTCACCCCGCTCGTGGCCGACCTCGAAGGCGCGCCGTGGCCGCTTGCCGACACCGCCGGATTTGCTGCGGTCGTCGTGACGAACTATCTGCACCGGCCGCTTTTCCCATCCCTTCTGCGCGCGCTCGCGCCGGGCGGCGTACTGGTTTACGAGACCTTCGCGCAAGGCAACGAAAGCGTCGGCAAACCGTCCAACCCGGCGTTTCTACTGGCGCCGGGCGAGCTTCTCGAGAGGGTGCGCGGCCAGTTGCGGGTAGTCGCATTTCAGGATGGATTTCTCGCGGAACCGCGCCCGGCCTACGTTCAGCGCATCTGCGCGATTCGCGAGCCGGCGCCCGCGCATGATCCCCCCCAGGCAACAGCCCCGCCTTGTTACGAGTTGGCGGGCTAATCCGCTACAATCGCGGTTTACCTGATCATATTCATGGCTTTTCATGACTAACGGCAACCAGAGCGGCGCCAACGGCGGCGTGCAGATTCGCGGCAGCATTCCTGCCATCATCACCCCGATGTTCGAAGACGGCAGCCTCGATCTGCCGGCGTTCCGAAAACTGGTCGACTGGCACGTCGCGGAAGGGACGGACGCGCTCGTCGTGGTCGGCACGAGCGGCGAATCGGCCACACTGTCGGTCGAAGAGCACGTGCTCATGGTCAAGACCGCGGTCGAGCACTGCGCGGGCCGCATTCCGGTGATCGCTGGCGCGGGTGCCAATTCGACGTCCGAGGCGATCGAACTGACGCGGCATGCGAAGGACGTCGGTGCCGACGCGACGCTGCAGGTCGTGCCGTATTACAACAAGCCGACGCAGGAAGGCATCTACCGCCATTTCGCGAAGATCGCCGAAACCGTCGACCTGCCGGTGATCCTCTACAACGTGCCGGGCCGCACCGTTGCCGACATGAGCAACGAGACCATCCTGCGCTGTGCGCAGGTGCCGGGCATCGTCGGCGTGAAGGAAGCGACCGGCAACATCGACCGCGCCGCGCATCTGATCAAGGCGGCGCCGGCCCACTTCGGCATCTATAGCGGCGACGATCCCACCGCGATCGCGCTGATGCTGCTCGGCGGCCACGGCAATATCTCGGTCACGGCCAACGTCGCGCCGCGCGCCATGAGCGATCTGTGCAAGGCCGCGCTCGCCGCGGATGCGAAGACCGCGCGCGAAATTCATCTGAAACTGCTGTCGCTGCACAAGTATCTGTTCGCCGAGGCGAATCCGATTCCGACGAAATGGGCGCTGCAGCAACTCGGGCGTGTGCAGGGCGGTATCCGTTTGCCGCTTACGCCGCTCGACGCGCAATACCACGATGTGGTGCGCGGCGCGCTGCGCGAAGCGGGCCTGCTAGGTTAAGCGGGCCGGCCCGACAGTTCGCCCGTATCTACGCCAGGCCGCCACCGGCATTTCCTTAACCGACGTCGCTTCAGCCCACGTTCCCGGCAGATCGAACGAGGCATCGCGTTCCAGCATCACGAAGGACCTCATGAAACGTTCCGCACTTTCCCTCCACGCAACCCGCATGGCGGCGCTGGCGCTTGCCCTGACGACGCTCGCCGGCTGTGACACGCTGAACGACTGGTTCGCTTCCGATCGCGTCAACTACAAGACGACGTCGAGTGCGCCGCCGCTCGCCGTGCCGAGCGATCTGAGCAGCACGCCGACCGACCAGCGCTATGTGGCGCCGCCCGCCAATCTGGCGCTGGGCGGCGCGACCGCACGCGCGGTGACGGCGGCTGGCAATACGACCGAAGGCCAGCCGAATGCGCAGGACCCGCTCGGCATGCACATCGAGCGCGACGGTGACCGCCGCTGGCTGGTCGTCGACGGCCGCTCGCCGGAGCAGCTGTGGCCGCAACTGCAGGAGTTCTGGCAGGAAAACGGCTTCGTGCTGAAGACCGACGCGCCGGCAACCGGCATCATGGCGACCGACTGGGCTGAAAACCGCGCAAACATTCCCGACGACTGGTTCCGCCGCACGGTGGGCAAGGTCATCGACTTCGCGTATTCGTCGGGCACCCGCGACAGCTTCCGTACGCTCGTCTCGCGCGGGCCGGGCGGTGCCACCGATATCTCGATCACGCATAGCGCGATGGAAGAAGTGCTGACGGGGCAGGACAAGACGTCGTCGCGCTGGGAAGAGCGTCCGCGCGATCCGGCGCTCGAAGCGATGTTTCTCGCCAAGCTGATGCAGAAGTTCGGCCTGACCGAGGCGCAGTCGAAGCAACTGCTGACCGACGCGCACCCGGCCGTGGCGCCGGCTACGATCGAGCAGAGCGCGGGCGCGTCGACGCTCGATCTGCAGGAGTCGTTCGACCGTGCATGGTTGCGCGTGGGCCTGGCGCTCGACCGCACCAACTTCACCGTCGACAACCGCGATCGCGAAAAGGGCATCTACTACGTGCGCTACGCGGATTCGATGCAGGAGCTGAAGCGGGAAGGGCTGTTCGGCAAGCTGTTCTATAGCGGCAATTCGGCGCGCAAGCCGGGTCAGGAATTCCTCGTCAACGTGCGCGCGAAGGGCGATACGGTGACGCAGGTCGCGGTGGTGGACGCGAACGGGCAGATCGACACCTCGTCGGACGCGCAGCGCATCGTGTCGCTGCTGCACGCGCAGTTGAACTAGGCGGGCCGTGCGGTTCGCCAGTCTTGGCAGCGGCAGTGAGGGCAACGCGCTGCTGGTGGAAGCGCAAAGCGGCGTGACCACTACGCGCGTGTTGCTCGATTGCGGTTTTTCCGCGCGTGAAGTCGAACGGCGTCTGACGCGGCTCGGCGCGAGCGTCGAAGGTCTCGACGCGATTCTTATCACGCATGAGCATAGCGACCATATCGGCAGCGCGCTGACGCTGGCCCGCAAGTGGTCGATTCCGTTGTACATGAGCTGGGGCACCGCGCGCGCGGTCGGTGCCGACGAAGCCGATGTCGATCTGCAGGTGCTGTGGGGCGATGAGGCGGTGACGATCGGCGACCTCAGCGTTCTTCCTTATACCGTTCCTCACGACGCCCGCGAGCCGCTGCAATACGTGTTCTCGAATGGTGCGAGCCGGCTCGGCGTGCTGACCGACGTCGGGACGTCCACGCCGCATATCAGCGCGGTGCTGAGCGGCTGCGACGCGCTCGTGCTCGAATGCAATCACGATGTGCAGATGCTGGCGGGCAGCCGCTACCCGGCGTCACTGAAGGCGCGTATCGGCGGCAATCATGGGCATCTGAACAATGACGCGGCGGCCGACATCCTGGCCTCGCTCGATCGTTCCCGCCTGCGGCACCTCGTTGCCGCGCACCTGAGTCAGCAGAACAATCTGCCGGAGTTGGCGCAGGCCGCGCTGGCTGGCGTGCTCGGCGCGGTGTCCACTGACGTGGTCGTCGCCTCGCAAAGTGATGGCTTTGCGTGGCTTTCGGTTTGACGCGATTCCGTTTGCCTTGACGCGTACACTTATTGTCGCGTGCGACGCAATGAAAAAAGCCCATAACGAGCAAACGTCATGGGCTTTTCTTTTGAGCGCGGCACCTGAAGAGCGCGCCGCGCGATCAGTCGGACTTAATTGCGGTTGCCGCCGAAAATGCCGAGCAGCGCGAGCAGGTTGACGAACACGTTGTACAGATCCAGGTAGATCGCGAGCGTGGCGGTGATGTAGTTCGTTTCGCCGCCGTTCACGACGCGCTGCACGTCGAACATGATGTAGGCGGAGAAGATCACGATGGCCATGACCGAAACCGTCAGCATCAGCGCCGGCAGTTGCAGGAACATGTTCGCGACCGACGCGAGCAGGATCACGATCACGCCCATGAAGAGCCACTTGCCGAGCCCGGAGAAGTCGCGCTTGCTGACTGTTGCGATGGTTGCCATCGCCGCGAAGATCACACCAGTGCCACCGAACGCGAGCATGATCAGCGACGGGCCGTTCGAGAAACCGAGCACGAACGCGAGGATGCGCGACAGCATCAGGCCCATGAAGAACGTGAAGCCGAGCAGCACGAACACGCCGGCGGCGCTGTCCTTGGTGCGCTGGATCGCGAACATGAAGCCGAAGGCGATCGCGAAGAACGCCAGCATGCTCATCGCGGGGCTGGTGGCGGCGAACAGCGAGAAGCCCGTGGCGAGACCGACCCATGCGCCGAGTACGGTCGGAATCATCGACAGCGCGAGCAGCCAGTAGGTGTTCCGTAGCACGCGGTTGCGCGTTTCGGCCGTGGTCACCGCGCCGTTGCGGCCAAACATATACGGATGTTCGTTCATGGTCTCTCCTTACCTCAGAAGCGTGTTGCGTAATGGGCGATGCGGGATGATGCGGCAATTCGCGAAGCGCCGGCGGACATCCGTTGCGCGGGGCGCGCCGCATTCATTCCTAAGATTAGCGCGGCGGCCGGGAGTTTCAATACCCCGGACTTCGCGCACAGGCTTACGCTACCAGTATTTTGAACCCTTCGGGTGGATTCTTTCAATACTGTAAGGGTTCAATCGCAATCATACACGGGAACATGCTACAATAGCGGATTCATTTAAATCTGTAACCTCTTAATTTTTTGGAGTTTTTATGGCGATCGAACGCACCCTGTCGATTATCAAGCCGGACGCAGTGGCGAAGAACGTGATCGGTCAGATCTACACCCGCTTCGAAAACGCTGGTTTGAAGATCGTGGCATCGCGCATGGTTCATCTGTCGCGTGCCGACGCCGAGAAGTTCTACGCCGTGCATGCCGCACGTCCGTTCTTCAAGGATCTCGTCGAGTTCATGATTTCGGGCCCGGTCGTCGTGCAAGCGCTGGAAGGCGAAAATGCGATCCTGAAGCATCGCGATCTGATGGGTGCAACGGACCCGAAGAAGGCGGAAAAGGGTACGATCCGCGCCGACTTCGCCGACAGCATCGACGCTAACGCAGTGCACGGTTCGGACGCAGCGGAAACGGCTGCTGTCGAAATCGCATTCTTCTTCCCGCAAGTCAACGTCTACTCGCGTTAAGCGCCGCGCGCTCGAGCTAGGTGTTCGCTTCGGGCGTCCAGGCGCGAACGGGCGCCTGCAGGCGTGTTTGAAGCGGTTTCTCGCGTCGCGCGGTTCGTGCAGCCGAACAGTTTTATCGCACGAATCGCACGCGGGGCCCGGCAAAGTAGTAAGGTAAAAGCAGCAGGAATGGGCGCGAACGGCATTGCGTTCATGCAGCTTGTTGCATGAACGCAGTCTCGCACTGAAATGGCAGGATTCGATATGACGAGCAGTCCCACCGTCAACCTTCTCGACCTCGACGCCCAAGGGCTTGTCGCCTATTGCGACAGCCTGGGCGAGAAACCGTTTCGCGCCAAACAGTTGCAGCGCTGGATTCATCAATACAACGCTGCCGACTTCGACGGCATGACCGATCTGGCGAAGTCCTTGCGCGAAAAGCTCAAGGGGCGCGCCACGATCTCGATGCCCGGCATCGTCAGCGACCATGTTTCGACCGATGGCACACGCAAGTGGCTCATCGACGTCGGCAACGGCAATGCCGTTGAAACCGTGTATATCCCCGAAGAAACGCGCGGCACGCTGTGTGTGTCGTCGCAAGCCGGGTGCGCGGTCAACTGCCGGTTCTGCTCGACCGGCAAGCAGGGGTTCTCCCGCAATCTCACCACCGGCGAAATCATCGGCCAGTTGCGCATGGCCGAGTTTGCGCTGCGCGCGTCGCGCGGCGATGCGGCCGGTCGCGCAATGGGCGGCGACAGCAAGGGCGAGCGTGTCGTCACGAACGTCGTGATGATGGGCATGGGCGAGCCGCTGCTCAATTACGAAGCGGTCGTGCCGGCCATGCGCCTGATGCTCGACGACAACGCATACGGCCTGTCGCGCCGGCGCGTGACGCTGTCCACTTCGGGCGTCGTGCCGATGATGGACAGGCTCGGCGCCGATCTGCCGGTGGCGCTCGCGGTGTCGCTGCACGCGCCCAACGATCCGTTGCGCGACATGCTGGTGCCGCTGAACAAAAAGTATCCGTTGCGCGAATTGATGGCGGCGTGCGAACGCTATCTGAAGGTCGCGCCGCGCGATTTCATTACGTTCGAATATTGCATGCTCGACGGCGTGAACGACAGCGAGGCGCATGCACGCGAATTGCTGGCGGTTACGCGCAACGTGCCGTGCAAATTCAATCTGATCCCGTTCAATCCGTTCCCCGAATCGGGCCTCGTTCGCTCGAAGCCGGAACAGATCAAGCGGTTTGCGCAAGTGTTGATGGACGCGGGTGTCGTCACGACAGTGCGCAAGACTCGCGGCGACGATATCGATGCTGCCTGCGGTCAGCTGGCCGGTGCGGTGAAGGACCGCACGCGTCTTGCTGAGCGTTCCGGGAAGGCGGCGAAGGTGATCGAGGTTCGCGCCGTGTAAGCATCCGGGGCGGAATGGCGCCGGCGTTCGCGCGGAAACCCCTGCGAGCGAGGAAAGGCCCCCATGCCGCCCTCGGCTGAAAAGAAAGTTTGCAGAATCGATCGGAAGCGGCGCACGAAGCCGCGCATTTTGTTATAAACGGTCTGCGATTTGGACGTGAGGCTCGAGCCCGTCCGGTTGCACGAGTAAAAAGAATCGACGCGAAAGGATTTGGGATGAGTGAGCCGCAGCACCCGCAGCCGCACGAAACAGACACGAACGAAGGCCACCCGGCACCTGTTGCGCGGGCGGCGGTGCAGCCCGCCGTGCAACCGGCGCTCGATTCGTTGGCGGCCGTTGGCGCGCGCTTGACCCAATTGCGTGAATCGAAGAGCTGGACGATCGAAGACGTGTCGGCGCGGCTGAAAGTGTCGGTCGTCAAGCTCGGCGCGCTCGAAGCGGGCGACATCAGCCATTTGCCGGACACGACGTTCGCGCTCGGCGTGGTGCGCAGCTATGCGAAGATGCTCGGCGCCGATCCGGCGCCGTTCACGGCGGCGCTGCGTCGCGAGAAGGGTGTGCCGGCGCCGAATCTGTCGATGCCGGCGTCCTCGGGCAAGGACCTGCCGCGCGGCAAGGTTTCGTTAACACTGGGTGACAGTGGTCACAAGAGCCGTTCATGGCTGTGGGGAATCGCGGCGATCGTCGTTGCGGTCATCGCGCTGGGCATGTGGCGCACCAACGTCGGCGATTCGTCCGCGTGGCTCGCGCGTCTGAAAGCGAGCGCGAGCGGTTCAGCGAGTAACGAGACCGGCGCATCGGACGCTGTGGCGCAAGGCCAGGTGCCCGCGCAGGACGCCGCGTCGGCGCCGGAAGCGGCCGCCACCGCCGAAAATTCGGCGAGTGCCGACAATGCGGCTTCGGGTACGCCGATGCCCGCGCCGCTCGCCACC
>NZ_JAAGPQ010000064.1:0-240 GCF_017104985.1 Paraburkholderia sp. Ac-20342
TGTCATTAAAAAAAAAAAAAATAAAAATAATGCCAGACGCGTCATCATTGAAACATAACGGCCAACTATTCATGTATCTTCAGTAATAGCAATACAGTCTCCTGTGCTTGTTCAACCCGTGTCTGATCAGTACCTCGCCTCAGACATGTCTACACCTACTCTACCTCACCGTCGATCGTTCGATTGTTTGCGCAACTGTACGTGCACAAGCGTGTATTGTGTGCTTGACGCATGTCGTGA
>NZ_JAAGPQ010000065.1:0-50551 GCF_017104985.1 Paraburkholderia sp. Ac-20342
GCCGTGCCGTTCGATCCGAACGCGCTCGCCCAGGCGCCGCTCGCCACGCCGACGCCCGCGCTCACGGCCGCGTCGGTGAAAGCGCTCGGCATGCGCACGCCGACCACCGCCGAGCCCGGCACGCTCGTGACGGGCGGCCGCCGCCAGACGCTCACGTTCGCCGACTTCGGCGCGCTCGATCCGCTGCAATTGCGCGGCGTCGACGGCCAGAACGGCATCGCCTTTTCGGTGCGCAACGACGAGGTCGTGACCGGCGCGACGCTGCATCTGGTCTACAGCTACTCGCCCGCGCTGCTCGCGAATCTGTCGCAACTCAAGGTGCTCGTGAACGGCGAAGTCGCCGCGACGCTGCCGCTGCCGCACGAGCAGGCCGGCATGCTGGTCGCGCGCGATATCTCGATCGATCCGCGCTTCATCACCGACTTCAACCACCTGAACCTGCAGCTGATCGGCCATTACACGACGCGCTGCGAAGACCCGGCCAACTCGGCGCTCTGGGCGACGGTCAGCAACGCCAGTTCGCTCGATCTGACCTATGCGTCGCTCGCCACCAAGCCGGAACTGGCCGCGCTGCCGGCGCCGTTCTTCGACCGCCGCGACGTGCGCCGCCTCGAACTGCCGTTCGTGTTTGCGCAGAAGCCCGGCAACGCGACGCTCGAAGCGGCCGGCATCGTCGCGTCGTGGTTCGGCTCGCTCGCCGGCTATCGCGGCGCGCTGTTCCCGGCGCAACTCGACAACGCGCCGCTGACGGGCAACGCCGTCGTGTTCGCCACCAGCGACGAGCACCCGGCCGGCGTGACGATTCCCGAGATCAGCGGCCCGACCATTGCCGTGGTCGACCGCGACGCGTCCGCGCACGGCAAGCTGCTGCTCGTGCTCGGGCGCAACGAGGCCGAACTGAAAACCGCCGCGAAGTCGCTCGGCATCGGCCACAGCACGCTGTCGGGCGCGAGCGCGACGATCACGTCGCTGAGCGAGCTCGCGCCGCGCGTGCCGTACGACGCGCCGAACTGGCTGCCGACCCACCGCGCGGTGCGCTTCGGCGAGCTTGCCGATCCGAAAGACCTGACCGTGTTCGGCTACGACGCCGACGCGGTGCGCATCAACATGCGCGTGCCGCCCGACCTGTTCATGTGGCACACGCGCGGCGCGCCGATCGACCTGCGCTACCGCTACACGGTGCGCCCGGCGCGCGACCGCTCCTCGCTGAACGTGAGCGTGAACAACGGCTTCGTGCAGGCGCTGCCGATTCCGGCGCGCGCCGCCTCGATATTCGATCTGAGCCGCTACCTCTCGCTCGTGATGCCCGACGGCACCGCCGACGCGCGCCGCCAGGTGCGCATTCCGCCGCTGCTGCTGACGCCGCGCACGCAACTGCGCCTGCATTTCTACTACGACATTCCGAACACCGGCGAATGCACGGGCCGCCTGCTGCAGAACGTGGTCGGCGCGATCGATCCGAACTCGACCATCGACCTGTCGTCGTTCCCGCACTACATGGCGCTGCCCGATCTGGCCGCGTTCGCCAATAGCGGCTTTCCGTTCACGCGCATGGCGGACCTCTCCGAAACCGCGGTCGTGCTGCCGAACGACGCCGATTCGAGCGACTACAGCCTCTATCTGCTGACCATGGGCCGGATGGGCGAATCGACCGGCTATCCGGTCGCGGGCGTGACCGCCACCCAAGCCGGGGACGTCGACCAGTACGCGGACAAGGACCTGCTCGTGTTCGGCGCGCCGGGCAAGCAGCCGCTGCTGCAACGCTGGGCGAAGTCGATGCCGTTCTCGAGCAGCGGCGACGCGCACACGTTCCAGCTCACCGACCTCGTGTTCAAGCTGCAGGACTGGTGGCACGGCGAGCGCGGCGTCGAACGCGCGCCGGCGCGCGCCGATCTGACGATGGTCAGCTCGAACGGCGCGGCGCTGTTGACCGGCTTCGAATCGCCGTTGCGCAAAGGCCGCAGCGCGGTCGCGCTGGTCAGCGCGGCCGGCCAGTCGGACGCCGACCTGTCGGCGGCGCTGCTCGACGCCGACGTGCTGCCGAAGATTCAAGGCGCGATGGCCGTGATCCACGGCCCCGAGGTGACGATCACATCGAACGGCACCGAGTACTTCGTCGGCCATCTGTCGCCGCAGGAGTATCTGCGCTGGGCGCTCTCCTCGCATCCGATCCTGCTGTTGCTGGGCGGCGTGATCGCCGCGCTGATCATCGCGGGCCTGTGCTATCGGACACTGCGCGCGGTCGCCGCGCGCCGGCTGAAGGATTGATGGAACGGATATGACTCGTATGCGGGTTCGGATCAAGCGGAAAACCTGTTTTGCCATGGCGCTCGGCCTCGCGGCGGCGGCAACCTGCGCGGCGCTGGCGGGTAACGCCGCGGCCGCCCAGAGCGGTGCCGGCGCCGGCGCCGCCGCGTGCGGCGACTGGAGCGCGTATCGCGGCTTCATCGAGCGCTTCATGCAGGCCGACGGCCGGGTGATCGACTACTCGACGCCGGCCCAGCAGACCACCTCGGAAGGCCAGTCGTATGCAATGTTCTTCGCGCTCGTCGCGAACGACCGCGCAACCTTCGACAAACTGCTCGCGTGGACGCGCGCGAATCTCGCCGGCGACCAGTTCGACGCGCGCAACGTGCGGCTGCCCGCCTGGCAATGGGGCAAAAAGCCGGACGGCTCGTACGGCGTGCTCGACCCGAATTCGGCCTCGGACTCCGACCTGTGGATCGCCTACGACCTGCTGCAGGCGGGGCGCCTGTGGCACGACACCGGCTATACGCAGCTCGGCGAGGCGCTCGCCGCGCGCATCGCGCATGACGAAGTGGCGAGCCTGCCCGGCCTCGGGCCGATGCTGCTGCCGGGGCCGCAGGGCTTCAGGGACGGCAACGTCACGCGCCTGAATCCGAGCTATCTGCCGCTGCCGGTGCTGCGCGCGCTCGCGCGCGACATGCCGGACGGCCCGTGGGGCAAGCTCGCCGAGAACGCCTGGCGGTTCGTCAAAACCGTCTCGCCGCAAGGCTTCGCGCCCGACTGGGCGGCCTGGCAGAGCGGTCAGTTCGCCGTCGATCCGAAAAACGGCGACGTCGGCAGCTACGACGCGATCCGCGTCTATCTGTGGGCCGGCCTCGCCGCGCCTGCCGATCCGCTCGCGAAGCCGTGGCTCGCGGCGCTCGGCGGCATGCGCGCCAAGGTCGCGCAGAACGGCTTCCCGCCCGAGAAGATCTCGTCCACCACCGGCGCGGCAAGCGGCGAAGGCCCGCTCAGCTACTGGGGCGCACTCGCGCCGTACTTCAAGGCGCTGGGCGACGAGCACGGCCTCGGCCTCGCGCGCACGCGGCTCGCCGCGCTCGACGCGAGCGTGCCGGGCCGCGAGCCGGTTTACTACGATCGTGTGCTGGGGCTGTTCGGCACGGGATTCATCGACGGCCGCTATCGCTTCGACGAAGCCGGCCGTCTCGTGCCCGCCTGGAGACACGCATGCGACTGAACGCGCTCGCCCTGTCATTGCGCGCCGCGCTCGTCGCCGGCGCAGTGTGTTGTGTGGCCGCCGCCGCGCCGGATGCGCTCGCGCAGGCGTCCAAAGATCCTCTCGCCGTACTGATCGATCAGGGCAAGTACTGGCAGTCGCATCAGCGCGGCGACCTCGCCGAGCAGGCGTGGCAGAAGGTGCTCAGCATCGATCCGAAGCAGCCCGACGCGCTCTTCGGCATGGGCATCGTGCTCGCCGACCGCAAGGACGGCGCCGGCGCGCAGCAGTATCTGGCGCGCCTGAAGGCGGTCGCGCCGAACTATCCGAATCTCGACGAACTGGGCCGCCGGCTCGGCGAAACCAGCCCGCGCGACCAGACCATCAACGACGCGCGCCGGCTCGCGCAAAGCGGCCAGAATGCCAACGCGGTGCGCGAATATCAGCGCGCGCTCGCCGGCAAGCCGGCCACGCCCGAGTTGCAGCTCGAGTACGACCAGGCGCTCTCGGCCACGCCGCAGGGCTGGGACGAAGCGCGCCGCGGGCTCGAACAGCTCGCGCGCGACAACCCCAGCGACCCGCGTTACGCGCTCGCGTTCGCGCAGCATCTGACCTATCGCGACGTCACGCGGCGCGACGGCATCGCGCGCCTGCAGAAGCTCGCGGGCGACACCTCGGTCGGCGCGGCCGCCAGAAAGAGCTGGCGCCAGGCGCTCCTGTGGCTCGACGCGCGGCCCTCCGACGCGGCGCTCTATCAGTCGTATCTGCAAACCGCCGGCGACGACGCCGCCGTCAAGGCGCGCTTCGATTCGATGGTGCAGCAGGACAGCGCGGCGCGCGCCCGCGCCCAGGAAAACGCCGCCGTCGACGCGCGCGGCCGCGTGATCGCCGACGGCTTCGCGGCGCTCGACCGCAACGACGTCGCGACCGCGCGCGCGAAGTTTTCGTCGGTGCTGGCGACGAACCCGAACGACACCGACGCGCTCGGCGGCATGGGCATCGCCGCGCTCAAGCAGGAGCGTTTCGCCGAGGCACGCACCGATCTCGAACGCGCCTCGCGCAACGGCAATCCGGCGCGCTGGAAAACCGCGCTCGACAGCGCGACCTACTGGACCTACACGAGCGACGCGATCGGCGCGCGCAGCAACGGCGAGTTCGCGAAGGCGAAGTCGCTGTTCGAGCGCGCGATCGCCCTGAATCCCGCCGACGTCACCGCCCAGGTGCAGCTCGGCGAAATGCTGCTCGCGAACGGCGACCCGGCCGGCGCCGAGCAGGCCTACCGGATGGCGCTGCGCCGCCAGGCCGACAACCCCGATGCGATTCGCGGGCTCGTCGGCGCGCTGGCCGCGCAGGGCCGCGGCGACGAAGCCTTGCAGTTCGCCAATCAGTTGAACGCGGAACAGCAGTCGAAGGTCGGCGGCGTCGACCGTCTGCGCGGCGAAGCGCAAGCGGCGCAGGCGCGCGCGGCCGAAGCGCGCGGCGATCTCGGCAGCGCGCGCAGCCTGTTCGAGGACGCGCTGCTCAACAAGCCCGACGACCCGTGGCTGCGGCTCGACCTCGCGCGCATCTACGTGCGCGAGGGGGCGGTCGCGAACGCGCGCAGCATGATGGACGGCCTCGTCGCCGCGCATCCCGAGATGACCGACGCGCTCTACGCGAGCGCGCTGCTCTGCGCCGAAACGCAGGACTGGTCGACCGGTCTCGCGCAGCTCGAGCGCGTGCCGGCCGCGCAGCGCACCGCCGCGATGACGGCCTTGCAGCATCGGCTGTGGGTGCATCAGCAGGCCGAACTGGCGGCGCGCATGGCGCGCAGCGGTCAGACGCAGCAGGCCATCGCGACGCTGCGCGCGGCCGAGCCGCTGGCCGGCAACAGCCCCGAGCTGATCGGCGTGATCGCCGGCGCGGACCAGCAGGCCGGCGATCCGGCCCGCGCGCTCGGCCTCGTGCGCGGCGCGATGAACGCGGCGCCCGGGAACACCGATCTGCTGCTGCAATACGCCGGCATTCTGTCGGCAACCGGGCAGCAGGCCGAACTCGGCATGGTGATGCGCCGTCTGCAAACGCTGCAATTGACGCCGCAGCAGCGCGTCGACTTCGGCAATCTCAATGTCGGCATCGTCGTGCGCCAGGCCGATGCGGTGCGCCAGCGCGGCGACCTCGCAAGCGCCTACGAAGTGATCGCGCCGTGGCTCGCCGCGATGCCCGACAACCCCGATCTGCAGGCCGCGCTCGGCCGCATGTACGCGAGCGCCGGCGACGACCGCAACGCGCTCGCGAGCTACCGCGTCGCGCTGCAGCGCCGCCCCGACGACCTGAACCTCGTGCAGGCGGCGATCTCGGCCGCCTCCGGCGCGAAGCAGTTCGGCTACGCCGAGGGGCTCGCGAAGCAGGTGCTCGCCGCCGCGCCCAACGATCCGGGCGTACTCGCCACGGTCGGCCGCATGTATCGCGCCGAGGGCAAGCTGTCGCTCGCGTCGACCTATCTGCAACGCTCGCTCGTCGCGGCCAATACGCCGCTTGCGGCAAGCGCGCCCCGCAACGGCGCGGCCGGCAACGTGCCGCGCGGCTGGGAAGCGGCGATGCGCCAGATCGGCGCGACGCCGCTGCCGGGCACCAATCCGTTCGAAGGCAAAACGGCGCTCGCCGGCTCGACCGATGCCGCCGACGCCGCGCAAGCCGCGCCTCCGTTCTCCAACACGCAGTCTTCCTTGCCGACGCAGACCGTGCCGAACTATCTGCCGCCTCCTCAGCCCGCGCCGTATGTTGCACCGTACGTTGCGCCTTATAACGCGCCTTATAGCGCACCTGCCGCGCCCTATGCGGCGCCCGCGCAGGCTTATCCGAATCCCGCGCCGTACAGCGCGCCCCGCTCGGACGCCGAACTCGGCGGCTATGGGCAGGAAGCTTATGGATCGAGCCAGTCGGGCGCGCCGTTGCAGCCTTATCCGGGCCAGGGACAGGCTCAGGGTGCGATGCCGCCGTTGCCGCAGCAGCCGTACAACGCGGGCTATGCGCAGCAGCCACAGCCTTATCCGCAGCAACCCTATCCGCAACAGCAGCAACCTTACGGACAACAGCCTTACGGCGCGCAGGACGGCTACTACGCGGCGACGCCGTGGCCGATGTCGCCGGCGGCACGCGAAGCGCAGGCCAATGCCGGATCGATGCAGCCTTATGCACCGGCACGCACGGCCGCGAACCCGGCGCGCGGCAGCGCGAAAAAGAGCCCGGCGCAAGCGCGCCGCAATGCGCCGGTGTATGCGCAGCAACAGCAGGGTTACGCGCCGCAGCCCTATCAGCCGTACCAGCCTTATCCGCAACAGCCGTACGGACAGCAGCCGTATCAACCCTACCCGCAGCAGTATCCGAACCAAGGCTATTACGCGCAGCAGCCCTATATTCCGCAGCCGCCGACCGGCTACGCGCAACCGTACTATCCGCCCGGCACGCAACCCGCCAACCCGCAGCCGAACGTCGCGAACGCGCAGACGCTCGGCGTTGCCGAAGAGCTCGCGCAGGTCAACCGCGAGCAGGCCAGCACCGTGTCGGGCGGCCTCGTGTTCCGCAATCGCTCGGGCGAGGACGGGCTGTCTTCGGTCACCGACATCGAGGCGCCGATCCAGGGGCGCATCAAGGCCGGCAACGGTCACGTCGTCGTCACGGCGACGCCCGTCACGCTCGACGCGGGCACCGCCTCGACCAGCACCTCGACGCTCGCGCGCTTCGGCTCGGGGCTGTCCACGCCGGGCGGCGCGACCAACGCGGTCGCCGGCAACAACACCTACGGCAGTCAGACCGCGAGCGGCGTGGGCCTCTCGGTCGGCTACGAGAGCCGCAGCATCAGCGGCGATATCGGCGTGACGCCGATCGGCTTCCGCGAGACCAACATCGTCGGCGGCGCGCAGTACAACGGCGGCATCACCGACAAGGTCTCGTACTCGCTCGCCGTCGCGCGGCGCGCGGTGACCGACAGCCTGCTGTCCTACGCGGGCGCGCGCGATTCGGGCGCGGGCCTCGAATGGGGCGGCGTCACCTCGACCGGCGGGCGCGCCGCCCTCGCCTGGGACGACGGCACGAGCGGCCTCTACGTGAACGCGGGCTACCAGTACTACAGCGGCAACAACGTGCCGAGCAACAACGCGATCAAGGGCGGCGGCGGCGTATATACCCGCCTGCTGAAGGACGCGGACCAGACGCTCACGGTCGGCGTGAACACGACGCTGATGGGCTACAACCGCAACCTGTCGTACTTCACGTACGGCCAGGGCGGCTACTTCAGTCCGCAGCAGTACGTGATCCTGAATCTGCCGGTCGAATGGACCGGCCGCGAAGGATTGTTCACCTACGACGTGAAGGGCTCGATCGGCGTGCAGCACTATCGCCAGGACGCGTCGAACTACTTCCCGACCGACCCGACCCGCCAGGCCACGGCGGCCGCGTTCGCGAACTCGCTCGGCAACCTCGACAGCAACGCGGTCTACCCGGGCCAGAGCAAGACCGGCGTGTCGTATTCGATCAGCGCGGTGGGCGAATATCAACTCGCGCCACAGCTCGCGTTCGGAGCCACCGCTTCGCTCGGTAATGCTTATGAATATCGCGAGTGGCTTGCGGCCGTCTACGTGCGCTACAGCTTCAGCAAGCAGACGGGCTTGCAGCCGTTCCCGCCGACGCCGCTCACGTCGCAGTATCTGTCGCTGTCGAATTGATGGCGTTGAGGGATGTGCGCCAGGGTGAGCGGTCGGGATTGAACCCGGCCGCTCACGCTCACGGGCTCAGAACTTGGTGTTGATGCCGATCCGGGCCAGCGCCTGCGTGGCGCCGCTGGAAGCGCCGTTCGGATCGAGCACGCCGTTGATCTGTGCGTTCGCGCCGCTATTGGCGCGCTGATAAACCCCGGCGACGTAAACGAGCGTGCGTTTGGAAAGCGAATATTGCAGCGCCGCGGACACCTGATGAGCATGATTGTCGTCAAGCTCCGCATTACCCTTCATATAGGCATAGCTTGCGCCGAGCGATAACGCAGGCGTGATCTGGTACACGCCACCCGCCTGCCCCATCCAGATGCCGCCGCCGTTGATGGAATTGCGCACGGTCGTGAACAGCACCTTGGTCGTGAAAGCGCCGAAGACATAGCGAGTCCCGACGCCCCAGTTCCGCACACTCGTTCCGGCCACGCCGCCTACGGGCCCGTACTTCTCGTTGGTGTACGCGGCGCCGATCGCGAACGGTCCATGGGCATAGTTCAGTCCCGCGCTGACCGTGTTGTTGGCGCCGATAGAGCCGGCAATGTTGCCGAATCCATACATCGCTCCACCGGTGAATCCGCCCAGATTCGCGCTCGTATACTTCACCGAGTTAGCCACGCGATTGCTGCCCGCGACCCTGTCCCAGTCGAATGCACCGGTGGGATTGTCCGGAATCGCCAGCTTCTGGAACGGACCGTTGCGAGCGCCATAGAGACCGGCCAGGTCCATCGCCGTATCGACGCTGCCGAATAGCGAGTCCACCATGAAATCGTACTGATTGCCGAGCTTGATGCTGCCGAACCTGTCGTTCTGCAGTCCCACATAGGCTTCGCGGGCAAAAATTCCACCGCCGATCATCGCCCCGCTGCCGAGCGAGAACTGATTGACGAGGCGGAATATCGCGTGATTGCCGCCGCCGAGGTCTTCGCTACCCTGCAGGCCGAACAGGTTCGGCGTGAAAATCCCGTCGTCGAACTTGAAGTTCTTGCTGCCTCCTTCGTTGCTCACGTAGGTGACGCCTGCGTCGATCAGGCCGAACAGGTTCACGCTGCTTTGCGCGGAAGCGCCCGTGGCGACCGACGCCAGCGCCAGCATACAGATAGACTTTTTCATTCGATCTCCAATGTCTCCAAGTTATCTGGTTTTCCAGAAGTTTTTATTTTTGCTACGTCATACTGATCTTTTTGATGCCTCCTTGTGCCCGACGCACGCGGCGAGAGCGTAAACATCCTCTGTCTTGCCGGACAGGCACGGCCATCCTGGATGGCCGTGCCGCCAGCCTGCGCGGATCGACGCGCTTATATCGATCTGAACAGCGGGCTTTTCGCGAGCGCTTCCGCGCCGTCCGCATTGCTGAGGAACTTCTCCGTATAGATGTCGCGTTCGAACAGTTGCCCTTGCATCAAGGCTCGGATCGACGCTTCGATCATGACGGGCGGCCCGCACAGATACGCCTTGTGGCCGCGAAAATCGCCGGCGAAATGCGCCTTGGCCGCCTCGTGGACAAAGCCGCGATAGCCGTCCCATGCGCTGTCGGCTGCCTCGTTCGAGAGCGCCGGCACGTAAGTGAAATTCGCGTGGCGCTTGGCGAGATCGAGAAACTCGTCGTGGTAGTACAACTCCAAGCGATCGCGTGCGCCGTACACGAGCGTGATCGGCCGCGTATCGCCCTGCTCCAGCAGATCGAGCAGCATCGAGCGCGGGCTCGACAAGCCCGAGCCGCCGGCAATCAGAATCACCGGTTGCGGGTCCGAGGCGCGTACGAAGAAGCGCCCGAACGGTCCGCTAAAACGCAGCTCGTCGCCGGGCTTCAGTGCTTCGTGCAGATAGCCGGTGCCCTTGCCGCCGGGCACGCGCCGCACGTTCAACTCGATCAGCGTCGACGATCCCGGCTTGCCGGCCAGCGAAAACGCACGCGGCATGTCCTCCCCCGGAATCTGCACGTTCACGTACTGCCCGGCCTGGAACTCGATGCCCTCGCCGTCCAGTTCGACGAAGATGCCTTTGATCGTCGGCGTCAGATCGACGCTGTCCTTCACGCGGCCCGCAAAGTCCTGCACCGGATAGTGGCGCGCGTCCGGGTCTTCGTCGATATCGGCTTCGATCGTCAGATCCGATTGCGCGGTCGCGCAGCATGCGAGGCACTTGCGTTCGTCGCGCTCGAAATCCATCAGCGCGAACGGCGACGCGTTGCCGTGCTCGATCTCGCCATCGACAACCTGCACCTTGCACGTCGCGCACAAACCGTGGCAGCACGCATGCGGCAGCCACACCCCGGCGCGCAGGCAGGCGTCGAGAATGGTCTGGTCTTCGCGAATCTCGATGCTGTGACCGATTGGCTCGATGGTTAGCTGATAACTCATGTCAGCATCTCCCTTTCATCGTTACAGGAATCCTCGGCCTAGCTGCACGAGCCGTGAATACCGGTCAGGCCCGGCGTGCGAAAGCGGATCACCGACTTGTGCCGCAGGCCGTTTTCTTCGAGCGTGCGATCGAACGCCGGCGTGAAACGCTGGTTCGAGCTGAACCATTCGATTTCGTCGAGCTTGACCTTCTCCCAGTCGGGATGCGCCGAGTAGATGCCCGGCAGCACGTCGTTCGCGAGCGTCGCGAACGTCATCGACGGCGACACCGGAATGCAATGCGGTGCACAGAACATCAAATGATCTTCCCAGCCGATAAACAGCAGCCGGTTGCCGTGAAAGTTTTCCTCACGGTCTTTCACTTCGCCCTGGTAGCCTTCATTGAGCGCAATAACTGACATGGTGTATCTCCTTCTGATTCAATCGGCGCGGGCCAGCGTCACGCGGCCTGCGCGGCCGCTGTGTCCTGCGCATTCGCCGCGGCGCTTTCCGCGGTTTCCTCGCCGCCGTGACTCGGCTTGCCGGTCCAGCGCAGCCAGTTCTTCCGGTCGGGCGAATCCTCGAACTCGTGGCCGTCCTCGCCGACGTTGATGTGGTAGTAGCGCAGTACTTCGGCAAGCGGATTGAAGTCGGCCGCGCTCGGGTCCGCGTCCGGCTCGAAACAGTTGCCCTGGTAGATCTGATGCACGGGCAACCACGCCTGCACGTATTTCTCCGGCTCGTTGTCGAAGATGTCCTTGCAGCCGTCCGAGCAGAAGTGGTACTTGTTGCCGAGATAGTCGCTTTCGCGGTAGCAGATCTTGGTCGGATCGTCGGGCTCGGTGAAGGCCATCGGAATCTGGCAGATCTGGCACAGCATCGGCAGCGTGTTGTTGTAGAAGCGCTTGCCCTGTTTCTGCTGCTCGCGCCAGTACTCGAAACGCGGCCGGTAGAGTTTGTCGAAGGTGGCCGGATATTTTTCGGCGAGCCACGCCATTTCGTCGTCGGACGGAATCCACGTATGCATCGCCGCCGCATGCGTGTAGTTGTAGAAAATGCCCCACGCCTCGTGCGAAATGCGGTCCTTTTCCTTGGCCGCGACCTCGTGATACTTCGGCATGCGAATGCCGTAGCGTTCGAGATCATGGAACAGCGCGCCGCCGTTCTTCTCGAAGTAGGTTTCCCACGCTTCCTGCCACGACATGATGCGCTTGGGCAGCATGTAGTCCATCATCATCGCGACGAGCGTGAGCAGGCGGTAGCCGCGCCAGAACCATTTGTCGACCCACTTCTGGATGATCGGCACGTTGCCCGGGTCCTGTTCGAGCAGGAACTTCACGACTTCGAGGCCGAGCGTCATATGGCGCGACTCGTCCGATTGCGCGGAAAAGCCGAACGTGACCGTCGCCATGTCGCCGTTGAATGCGGCGCCCGACATGAACGGCATGAACAGCAGATTGGTCAGCACGTATTCGAACGAGAACGAGATCGCGGTGACGAACTCGAATGGGCCGGCACTCATCGCGTCTTCGAAATACGACTTCGGCACCGACAGATACCAGACCCGGTCGTGCATGTGCTTGAAGTCGTGGAAGCCGTTGAAGAACTTGTTGTAGTGGCTGATCGTGTGGACCTGCGTCTGCGCGTGGCGCAATTCGTCAATGGCCTGCATCTGGCAGGCAATCCGCGCGCCGGCGCCGCGGAAATTGCGCCCGGCCAGCGCGAAGCCGCGGTGCGCCGCATATTCGAGCGGACTCACGCCGGTCAGAAACAGCTTCAGCGCATTGATATAGCGCGGGTCGGTCACGTTGAACTGGCCGTTGTTCTGCTGGAACGCGTCGATGATCGCGTAGAGCTTGCGTTCCTTTTCGCCCTGATACTTCCAGTAGGCGTCCATGGTCAGACGGAACGGGTCTTCCCATTTGTCCCAGTCGTGGACCTTGATGCCTTCGAAGCGGTCGTACGGAAAAATTTCATCCATCGGCTGATAGGTGGTCTCCCAGCCGAGGCCGCGCGTCAGCATCGCGTAGTTTTCCTTGATGCTCAGTTTTTTCGGTGCTGCGTTCGTGGTGCTCATCGTGTATCTCCCATATCGATCGGAGCCAGCGCTTCAGCGCTGACTCCGATGCGATTCATCGTGCCCGTTCAGGCCTTCCATTCAAGAATGAATTCGTCGTCGGTCTCGTCGATATTGCCGCCGAGCGAGATCAGATTGAGTTGCAACTCGCGCAGATCGAATGCGCGGCCGATGCGCTCCTCGATCGACTCGCGCCGGATTACGAGCCGGCCGACCGCGTCGATCTTGACCATCGCCGGAAACGCGTTGACCACCGCATGCGGGTTGTCCGCTTCGATCGCCTCGATGATCGGACGCGAATCGTCGTTGGTCTGAAACGCGATAAAGACGGAATCAGCCATGCTGGGTCTCCTGGGCCGGTTGTTGCGCCGCGAGCGGCACGCCCTGCTTGCGCACGCGCGCATCGAATGCCTCGGCGATCTCGCGCAAGGCGGCATCGGCGGCTTCGCGGCCCAGTGCTTCGAGCGCGAGCGGCCGCAAGGCATCGAGCACACGCGCTTGCCACTTCGCGACCCACTGGCCGAGCAGCGCGGCGTTTTCCGCGGACTCCGACGCCGCGGTCTTCACCGTCGCATCGACCCAGCGGCTCGTCTCGTCGAACCATGCGCTCGCGAACTCGTTCAGCATGCCGAGCGCCGCGCCGTATTCGCGCGACAGACGCGCGTCGATATGGCGATACACGAGCGGATACAGCAAGCCGTCGAGCACGACGTTCTGCGCGACATAGGTCTCGAACCAGTCCTTCACGACCATCGTGTCCTCGGCCACGCGGCGCAGGCCTTGCCACATCGGATCGTCGAGCCACCGCTGTTTGCCCTCGACAAGCGAGGTGCCCGCATTGCCGTCGAGCAGCAGACCGATACGCGAGAGGTACTGCGCGATACCGAGCCGGTCCATCGAATGGAACATCGTCGCCTGCGTGATCGCCGTGCCCCAGCCGTAGCCGGTCACGAAGCAGTTATTCGTATTGGCGGCCCATTCGACGTGGCGCAGCGGCACCATCAAGGCGGCGATACGCGCTTTCGCGTCGTCGGGCAGATCGCTGAAAAGCCGGCGGCGCGTCACGAACTCGATGTTCTTTTCCATCGTGTCCTGCTGCCGCGCCCGCGCGATCGTATAGGCGCCGTAGTAGTACTGACGCGGGTCCTTGAACGCGTACCAGTCGTTCATCACGATCGCGGTGCGGCCCTTGTCGTAGAGCGCAAGGCCGGGTTCCCACAGCGGCCGGTAGTGAAAGTTGGTTTCGGGCTGCAATTCCAGCGTCGCTTCCTGGTAGCGCGAAGCCGGCTTGTCCGCGCCGAGCCGTCTCGCGACATGCGAGAAGGTCTGTCGGATCTGCTGGACCGAGGATGTTTTGATGTCGATCTGCATGGAGCAATCTCCTTTGTTCATTGTCTGTTGCAACGCGCGGGCCCTTGCCCGCGCGTCATTCGGCAAGACCCGGCTGTCCGTAGCGCCACTTGAGCTGTTCGAGGTCCAGCGCCTCGGCTTCGTCGTCGCTCAGATGGAACACGCGATGGGTCGCGCAAAAGGACTCGTAGTCCGGTGCGCTCATCACGAGTTCGACGCTCAGGCCCGGATCGCCGATCGAAAAATCGAACTCGACGAAACCGTCGTCGCGACGTTCCCGGACGCGGACATAGCGCCGCGTCACGTCGAAATCTCGCGGCACGGGTTCGGCCGGGGGGTGATGCAGGGGCATCGCTCTCTCCTCATGGTTCTGCGTTGTGCTTCACTGCACGCTTTCGTCAAAATGCATAGCAGCGCGCCTATTCATGCAATGGCCATGCCAACGCGTGCTGGAAAGCCGCCCGGCGCGCGGCGAAAGGCGCACAATCCCTTATGAATCAAGGGAAAAACGCGCGAAAAAAATTTCCGGGACGAAGGCGGCAAGCGCCGTGCGCCGCGTGGCGTTAGATCAAATGATCGAAATCGCCCCGTTGCGAGCGTGATAAAGCCGATCAAATCGGCATACGGGAACACCCGGGGCGTGCCGACCTGCGATTCTCGATGCAGCCATGCGCGCGGCATTGCATACTGACGGCCGGCACCTGCCGGCGAAAAACTCATGCAGTCGTTGGAGAAGAATTGCGATGGTCACCCGAATCAAGTCCGCGGAGCATCCGCACATGTCGATGGTCTCGCCGAAAGGCGCCTGCGTGGACAGCCTGCGCTATCCCGACATCGCGGATCTCATGTCGCGCCTGCACTTCTCGCCTGGCGACGGGCGCATCTGGCTCGGCGATCAGCGCATGCTGCTCGTGCATGCGGGCTCGGTCGGCGCGATGCGGCGCGAGCTGATCGACAGTCTCGGCCTCGACGCGGCGCGCGGCCTGCTCACGCGCATGGGCTACAACTCGGGCGCGCGCGACGCGGAACTCGCGCGCAAGGCGCGCCCCGACAGCTCGATCACCGAGATGTTCGCGGTCGGCCCGCAACTGCATATGCTCGAAGGCGTGACCGTGGTCGAGCCGGTGCGGCTCGAACTCGATGTCGAAAAAGGTCAGTACTACGGCGAATTCGTCTGGAAGAACTGCGCGGAAGACGAGGAGCATATCCGCACCTACGGCATCGGTGCGGAGCCGGTCTGCTGGACGCAGATCGGTTATGCGTCCGGCTATACGAGCGTATTCATGGGGCGTCCGATCGTCTATCGCGAGGTCGAGTGCCGCGCGCTCGGACAACCGCAATGCCGGATCGTCGGCAAGCCGGTCGAGGAATGGGGCGACGAAGCCGCGGACGATCTGCGTTTCATGCAGGCGCAGTCGTTCACGCAGGGGCTGTCGGCGGGCGCGGCGAAACGTGACATACAACGCGACATGCCGCACGACACGCAACATGACGCGCGGCGCGAAGCGAAGGGCAATGCGAACCTCGCCATGTTCGGCGACACGCGCCCACCCACGCCCACCGCGTTCGACGACGACAACATGGTCGGCGCATCGCCCGGCTTCAACGCGGTCTGCCATATGATCCGGCGCGTCGCGAACACGCGCGCGACCGTGCTGTTTCTCGGCGAGAGCGGCGTCGGCAAGGAAGTGTGCGCGCGCACGCTGCATCGGATCAGCGGCTGCGGCAACGGCCCGTTCGTCGCGGTCAACTGCGCGGCGATTCCGGAAGCGCTGGTCGAGTCGGAACTGTTCGGCGTCGAGCGCGGCGGCTTCACCGATGCGACGCAAAGCCGGCCCGGCCGCTTCGAGCGCGCCGACGGCGGCACGCTGTTTCTCGACGAGATCGGCATTCTGAGCCTGACCGCGCAGGGCAAGCTGCTGCGCGCGCTGCAGGAAGGCGAGATCGAACGGGTTGGCGATACGCAGACGCGCCGCGTCAACGTGCGCGTGATCGCGGCCACGAACCTCGATCTGAAGGACGAGATTCGCGCGGGCCGCTTCCGGGAAGACCTGTATTTCCGCCTCAACGTGTTTCCGATTCGCGTGCCGTCGCTGCGCGAGCGGCGCGAGGATCTGCCGGTGCTGCTCAATCACATGCTGCACAAGTATCGCGAACGTCATGCGCGCGACGTGACCGGCTTCACGGGCCGCGCGCTCGACGCGCTGCTGAGCTATGGCTGGCCCGGCAATATCCGCGAGATGGAGAACCTCGTCGAGCGCGGCGTGATTCTTGCGCCCGACGGCGGCGCGATCGATATCGGCCATCTGTTCACGAGCGGCGAAACGATCGACGCGCAGATGTTCGGCCTCGGCATCAACGGCTCGTTGATGCCCTCGGACTCGTTGCTCGATCAGAAAGCGGCCGCCGATGGCGAGGTCGAACGCGTCGTCAGAAAAGTGAATGACCTGCTGATGGGCGCGAGCGGCGAGATCGAGCCGACTTCGCTCGACGATATCGAAACCGCGCTGCTGAAAAGCGCGGTGCAGCGCGCGCAGGGCAATCTGTCGGCGGCCGCGCGCACGCTCGGGATTACGCGTCCGCAGCTCGTCTACCGGTTGAAGACCCGGGGGCTGCGGGTATAGGCCAGGAGCGGGCGAAGAACGCACGAAGAGCGAACGACGCGTCGACCCGCGGCAGGCGCCGGCCGGGTTTGCGACCTGGATCACGACCTGGGTCACGTCCTGAGTCATGGCCCGGGTTGCAACCCGGGGCGCGCCCCGGGCATCCGGCACGCATTGCGCGAATTCCCGGACCCGCTAGAATCGTGGCGTTCTGGCGCCGGGGATTCGACCATGAAAAACAACGAACGATTGATCGCTTGCTTCCTGGCGTGCGCGCTGCTCGCGGGCTGCGCGAACGACCCGCCGAGCGCGGCGGACAACCTCCCCGTCCGCCCCGCGCAGCAGGTGCTCGATCATTGTCTCGCGATACTCGCGCCGGCCGGCATGCCGCCCCCCGCGCCGGACAGTCTCAACGAGTCGCAGTGGTCGCGCTATGTCGGCTGCGCCATCGGCGCCAATCTGCATGCCCCGAGCGATCAGGTGCGCGACAACCCCGAAGCGCTCGTCGAAGTGCGGGTGGCCCCGAACGGCGAGATCAGCGCGATCCAGCGGCTCGGCAGCAGCGGCAACGCCGCATGGGACCACGCAGTCGATCGCTCGATCGGGGCGACGCCGGCGCTGCATCCCGCGCCGGCCGATCATCGGGTCGGCAGAATGGTCCTGCATTTCAGGCCCGTCCAGCAGGGACTCGGCATGCCCTCCGCAGCCGGTCTCAGCGACGAAAGCCACTGGTCCCGGCATCAATGCATCTGGGTTAGCGGCATGCATTCGTGCAATTGACGTGCGATTGACGCGCGGTTAAGTGCGCGGTCAAACACACCCTTGAAGCGATGCAATTGAAGCGCCATGAATCACCCCATGCAAAGGGCCATGACCCGCATGCGGCAACGCTACCATCATCGGCGGCAAAGCAATTCGCCGTTCAACGGGTAAAACCGCAGCCAAATCCGGCACTGGACGCACCGCGCCAAACCGTAAGATCGAGACGACCTGTCAGTTGAACGTTGGACGGCATGCTAGATCTTCCTCTTTCCGATGACGCGTGGGCGCGTATCAGCCACCTGTTCCAGCAGGAGCCGAAGAAGCGTTCCGGACGACCGTCG
Source organism: Paraburkholderia sp. Ac-20342 (assembly GCF_017104985.1). NCBI lineage: Bacteria > Pseudomonadati > Pseudomonadota > Betaproteobacteria > Burkholderiales > Burkholderiaceae > Paraburkholderia > Paraburkholderia sp. Ac-20342. The sequence continues at coordinate 17,684 of NZ_JAAGPQ010000065.1, forward strand.
CGCCCGCCGCGCGAAATCGTGAACGCGATCCTGTGGATCATGACGCGCAACGAAAAATGGCACCGTTTGCCGGCGACGTTTCCGCCGTCGCAGACCTGCTACCTCAAATGGCTGCAATGGCGGCGCTCGGGCCTCATCGCGCGGCTTCTCGACGAGCTCGAATTGACCGGGCAGGTCGCCCTGTCGGAAGCACCGGAAGCGTCGGCAGCCGACGCATAAAGTCTGCGCGGCTGCAAAACGAAGCGAAACGCAGCGCGGCTGATCGCGGCTGATCGATCCGCACGCAGCCTTGCTGCGCGGCGCACCGCGTTCACGCGCTTTTCCTCGTACCGCCGGCGGCAATGCGGCTTATATTGATGTCAGGAGCACTCGCGCTTTGCCCTGCCGGTACGGCGCGATCTGTATCGGCAACGCGCGCGCGGGTATGATGCCGAACGCGTCCCGCTCCGGCCCAGGACGCCACGCAGCGGCGACGCGCCAGCGTCGTGATCGCCGTGACCGCCGTGACCGCTCCTTAAGCCGCATTTTTCGTCGCGAGAACCATCATGTCTGCCCAACACGACAAAGCTTCCGGCTCGAGCACCCCGCCGAACGAGGCGAAGCACAAGCCGCTGTCCCTGACCGCGCGCAATCTCCTGATGGTCGCCATCGGCCTGGTAACGTTCGCGATCGTGTCGGGTGTCGTGCTCTACAACCCGATCATGTACGGCGACGAGATTCCGAACTTCGGCATCATCCTGATGCTGACCGTGCCGGTCATCGCCGGTGTCGCGTTTCGCGTCGGCATCGACGCGTGGCTCGACCGCAAGTGAGCCGCGCGGCTCCGGCCAGCCGCGCGACAATCATCGCCCCTCTCGGCGCGGCGTAGCAGCGTGACGTGACGGCACGGCCGCTGCGTCACGCACGCGCCACCGGCAACACGACCCATACTTCGAGCCCGCCGCCTTCGCGCGCATGAAACTGCAGACTGCCGCCATGCAGCCGCGCGATCCGCTCGACAATCGACAGCCCCAGCCCCGTACCGCCGCTGTGCGCACGCGCATTGCGGCCGCGCTGGAACGGCGCCTTGAGCTTCTCCAGTTCCGCCGCCGACAAACCCTTGCCCCGATCGCCGACCGCGACCGTCAGCGCATCCCGGGTCGCCCACGTGCGCACCGCGAGCCCCGAGCCGCCGTAGACGATGGCGTTCTGCATCAGGTTCATCAGGAGCCGCATCATGCCGATCGGACGATAGACGATGGGCGGCAGCGTCCCGAGCGACAACTCGAACGCGTGCCCGAGCCCGGCGAAATCGCCGGCGAGCCGCTCGATCAGCGCGTTCAGATCGCCGGCTTGCGCTTCCTCGCGCTCGCCGCTGCCCGCGTAGTCCATGAACTGCTGCAGGATCGTCTCGATCTGGTCCAGATACGACTCGGCCGCGATCACGAAGCTGCTGTCGCCGCCTTGCGGCATCGCCATGGCCATCGAAAGACGCAGCTTCGTGAGCGGCGTGCGAATGTCGTGCGAGATGCCCGCGAGCATCAGCGCGCGGGTCGCCTCGGCTTCCTGTAACGCCCGCGTCATCTGATTGAAAGCGCTGCCCACTGCGGCGATTTCGCTGGGGCCGTCGGTCGGCAACGGCGCGGGCGTTTCACCGGCGCTGACGCGGCGCGCGGCCCGCGTCAGTTCGCGCAACGGCTCGTTCAGATGCAGCTGGATCGCATAGCCGGCCAGCGCCGCCAGCACGCCGAGGCCGAGCGACAGCAGGATCGCCGCTTCGAGCCCGCTGCCCTGCGCGTCCTCGGGAATCGGCAACGCGATCCAGTACGGGGCGGCCGGCATCCTGCCGGAAACATGGTCCGATGCATGGCTCGAAGCATCACCCGAGGTATGGCCCGAAACATGGCCCGCAGCATCGGCCAAAGAAGAACCGCCCGCCCCGCCCACCGGTGCATGCATGCGAATCCACAAGCGCTGCGCGCCCTCGGTCTGCCAGCGCGCAGGCATGTCGGCGGGCAGATGCTTGCGCAGACTGTCGAGAAACACGCCGCGCTGATAGTTGCGATACGCGCGCATGAGACTCGGCCGCGGCGCGGCGTCGGCCTCGGGCGGCAACTGCTCGCGCGCGTCGAGGCGCGCGCTCAGCACGGCGCGCGCGGCCGGCGGCGTGGCCGCGAGCAGGCTGTCGAGCGTCGTCACGTAGGTGGCGAACACGGCCGCCGCGCGCTCGACGCGCGGCCGCTGCACGTAATGCAGCAGCACGCCGATCGAGCAAACCTGGCTCAGCATCACGAGTGCGATCAGCAAGGCGATGTTGCGCGCGAGCAGCGTCCTCGGCAGCGCCCGCTGCCAGAGCGCGCGCGTCATGGTTCGACGTCGGCGGCGAGCATGTAGCCGACGCCCCACACGGTGCGGATGAAACGCGGCTTGGCCGGATCGTCCTCGACGATCTGCCGCAGCCGCAGCACCTGCACGTCGATGCTGCGATCGAGCGCGTCATGGTCGCGCCCGCGGGCGCGCGCGAGCAGATTGTCGCGGCTCACGGCACGATTCGGCGACGACGCGAGCGCGACGAGCAGCAGCATCTGCGCCGAATGAATCTCGAGCGGTTCGCCCGCGCGCCGCAGTTCCTGCTTGCCGACGTCGAGCGTGAAGTCGCCGAAACGCACACGCTGCGAGGTCACGGTAACATCGCCCGCGGCCATCTTCTGGCGCCGCAGCAGCGCGTTGATGCGCGCGACCAGTTCGCGCGGCAAGAACGGTTTCGCGAGGTAATCGTCGGCGCCGGTTTCGAGGCCGGTCACGCGGTCGAGCGGATCGCCCTTCGCGGTCAGCATCAGGATCGGCAGCGTCTCGCCTTGCGCGCGCAGCTTCGCGCAGATTTCGAGGCCGTCCTCTTCGCCGATCATCAGATCGAGTACGAGCAGATCGAACGGCTCGCGTTCGAGATAGCGGTACAGCCGCTTGCTGTCTTCGGCGGCGCGCACGTCGAAGCCGTGGCCGCGCAGAAAGCGCAGCAGCATGTTGCGCAGTTCGGCTTCGTCGTCGAGCACGATGATTCTGGCGGGGCGTTCCATGCGCAAGCTCCTCGTAGCGGGCGCCGGCTCGCGCCCTGCGCGACCGCTGCGACCTCGGCGACCCCGCCCCGGCCGCAACCGGCGCCGTTGAACCAGCATAGGACATGCGTCAGGCGCCCACGCCTCGTGAATTCCCGCTGTCCGAACGCAGGGAAGACAGCGCCAGCAGGACGGTTCGCACGATGTATTCAGCGCTACACGTAAAGCTTGCAGCGCTTTGCACTTTCTACCGTCACGCCTGCCGCGCCGACACCTGCTGCCGGGCGCGCTTGCCGTTGCCGCAATGGGCGGGAAGCCCTGCGCGCGGGCAGGAACGAAGTTTGCTACGTAACGCCGGTTCGCGCGGGGCTAACCACCCATTTCTTCCGGAACCCTCAGATGAGTTACCAGGATATCGATAAAGAAATCGCTCACCTCGAAATCGTCTTCAGCCTGATTTCCACGCGCGACCGTTTTCCGCTGTCGTACTGGCATCAACGGCTGCATGCGCTGACCCGTTCGTCGACGATGCTGCCGACGCAACGCCAACGTCTCGCGCAACTCGAAGCGACGCTGCGCTCGGTCGGCGCGACACGGAACCTGGCCGGCGCCAAAACGCGGCGGCCTCGCGGCCTCGGCTATGAACCTCCAAACACGCTCGTCCCCGACGCTTAAGCCGTTAGAATCCGCGCGCCGAGCGCCAGCACGAGTGCCGGCACCATCACGAACACGCCGGCCTTGAGGAACTTCGCGAAGCTCACGTCTTCGCCTTCGCGGCGAATCGCGTTGAGCCAGAGGATCGTGGCGAGCGAACCGGTAATCGACAGGTTCGGCCCGAGGTCGACGCCGATCAGCAGCGCATCGATCACGCGCTCGGGGCTGTGCGCCTGCAACACCGTCGAACTCGCGATCAGGCCGGCGGGCAGGTTGTTCATCAGGTTGCTGCCGAACGCGACGATTGCGCCGGCCCAGCCCGCCGCGGCCATTTCGTTGTGTTCGGTCGCGCGCCGCAACGCGGCCGCGAGCGTCGCAATCACGCCCGTGTGATCGAGCATCTCGACGAGCACGAACAGTGCGGCGACGAGCGGCAGCACGCTCCACGAGATTTCGCGGATCATCGGCAGCGGCGATTTGCGCTCCTTGATAAGCACGACGAGCGCGGTCAGCGTGCCGAGGATCGCGGTCGGCATGCCGAGCGGGATGTCGTACGCGGAGACCGTCAGCAACGCGGCCGCCGTTACCGCGATGCCCGCGAGCGCGACGCGCCCGCTCGCCGACAGCATCACCGCCTCGAGATTCGCCTCGCAGACGCCGGTCAGCGCCTCGCGCTGGGTCCAGCGCAGCATCACGAAGGTCGCGCCGATCGACAGCAGCGACGGCAGCGTGAAGCGCAGCATCCACGGCCCGAGCGGCGGCGTGTGATTGCCGTAGAGCACGATATTGGCCGGATTCGAGATCGGCAGCACGAAGCTCGCCGCATTGGCGACGAACGCGCAGACGAACAGCAGCGGCAACGGCGGCGTTTTCGCTTTCTTCGCGGCCGCGAACACGGCCGGCGTGAGCACGACCGCGGTCGCATCGTTGGAAAGAAACGCGGTAATCACGACGCCGACCAGGTACACGAGCACGAACAGCTTGCGCGGCGAGCCGCGCGCATGGTTGACCGCGAGCACCGCGACCCAGTCGAACAGCCCCTCGCGGCGGCCGACTTCCGAAAGCAGCATCATGCCGAACAGGAACAGATAGACGTCGCTGCCCTTGCCGATCGCCTCGACGGCGAGCGACACGGGCAACAGGCCGAGCGACACGAGCAGCAGCGCACCGGCGACGGCCCACACGGCCTCGGGCCATTTGAACGGCCGCGCGATGACACCGGCGGTGGCAAGCGCAGCAATACCCCACGAAAGAAACACGGAATTCACGAAGTCGGCCCGGCTGAAGGGTTGCGCGGATTGTGCTTTGCCTGATACAACCCGCTTGTTGGGGTCACAAATTACCACAGCGCCTCGCCCGGCGCGCCAGGCTTTCAAAGCTGTCTTTCAAAGCCATTAGCGTCACGGCGACAACAATCTGTTTTCGCTCACCCGTCTATTCAGTTTCCATGGGTGTCCCTACTATCCGCACTGATGCGCGATCCCTCGCGCGCAACCGACACGACACGATGCCCACTCGACCTTCCGATGCCGTCCGCTACAACGGCGCGGCCATCGCGCTGCACTGGCTGATCGCGGCGCTGATCATCTGCGGTTTCTATATCGGCTGGATCATGACCGATATCCCCGGCTTTACGCCCACGAAGCTCAAGTACTTCTCGTGGCACAAGTGGATCGGCGTGACCGTCTTCGCGCTCGCGGTGCTCCGCGTGCTCTGGCGCGCTACGCACCGCGCGCCCGCGCTCGACGACGCGACGCCCGGCTGGCAGAAGGCCGCCGCGCATCTCGTGCACGGCGTGCTGTATCTGCTGATGCTGGCGATTCCGCTGTCCGGCTACTTCTATACCTCGGCGGCCGGCATTCCGGTCGTGTATCTCGGCCTCGTGCCGCTGCCGACCTTCATCGGCCCCGACCAGGCGCTGAAGGCGACGCTGCGCACGGTCCACGTGCTGCTCAATTACACGCTGCTCGCGCTCGTCGCCATGCACGTGCTCGCCGCGCTCAAGCATCAGTTCATCGATCGAGACGGCCTGCTCGCCCGCATGGTGCCGTTTCTGAAGACGCGCGCATGACCGCACGAAGCGACACGAAGCAGCGACGCGCAGGCTTCGGCCAGCCCGCCGGCACCCGATTGACTACGACCCGTTGGCAATCTAATTCCGCGCGGTATGCAATGAACGCGCGCGACTCGGATAGGATGCGTACCACCATGAAAGCGACCCTTCACCACTTCCATCACGCCGCCCAGCGCGCCGCGCTCGCCGGCCTCGCCGCGTTTTCCCTGTTCGGCGCGGGCCTCGCGCACGCCGACGTCGATCTCGCCAAAAGCAGCGTCGTTGCCACGACGAAACAGATGAACGTGCCCGTCGACGGCAAGTTCAAAAAGTTCTCGGCGCAACTGAACTTCGATCCGGCCAAACCGACGGCGGGCAGCGCCAACGTGTCGATCGACACCGCGAGCTACGACCTCGGCGCCGACGACTACAACAAGCAGGCGCAAGGCAAGGAATGGTTCGACAGCGCGGCCTTCCCGAACGCGACCTTCGTATCGAGCGCGATCGCGCCGGCCGGCGGCAACCAGTACAAGGTGACCGGCAAGCTCACGATCAAGGGCAAGTCGCAAACCGTCGTGGTGCCGGTCGTGATCGCGAGCCAGGGCGCGACGCAAACCTTCGACGGCTCGCTGCCGATCAAGCGCACGCAGTTCGACGTCGGCACCGGCGAGTGGAAGGACACCTCGGTCGTCGCCGATGAAGTCGTCATCAAATTCCACCTCGTTTCCACGAAGAAATAACGCGGAACGCAGCATCGCAATACGCAGTACCGGATACGCAGCACCGAAGCACGACGGCATGTCACACGACCGCCGTACCACGACACTTTCTGAAATCTGGAGTCCACCTTGAAAAAATCCTTCCTGCTCGCCGCGGGCGCGCTCGCCGCTGCGCTGTCGTTCAACGCGATGGCCGCCGACACCTACGTGCTCGATCCGACCCACACGTCCCCGAGCTTCGAGGCCGATCACATGGGCGGCGTCTCGATCTGGCGCGGCAAGTTCAAGAAGAGCAGCGGCACCGTGGTGCTCGATCGCGCGGCGAAAACCGGCACCGTCGATGTGACGATCGACATGACCTCGGTCGACATCGGCAACGACAAGCTCAACGAGGAACTCGTCGGCGAGAAGTTCTTCGACACCGCGAAGTTCCCGACCGCGACCTACAAGGGCACGCAGATCCGCTTCGACGGCGACAAGCCCGTCGAAGTGATCGGCACGCTGACGATGCATGGCGTCACGAAGCCGGTCAATCTGAAGATCGAATCGTTCAAGTGCATTCAGCACCCGATGCTCAAGCGCGAAGTGTGCGGCACGGAATCGACCGCGACGTTCAACCGCGACGACTTCGGGGTCGACTTCGGCAAGGCGTACGGCTTCAACATGAAGACGACGCTGCATATCCAGGCTGAAGGTATCAAGCAGTAAGGCAGGCCCGACGTAACGGGCATGTAGCAGGTATGTAGCAGACCCATCGCGGGCGCGCCGTCGGGCGCCCGCGATGTCGTTTTCGGTGGGCCGCGGCGGCGCTCGGACAATGAGCGCCGGCAAGGTACCATGACGGTTTGGCAGACCGCGACAGACACAGCGCGGCGCCGGCATCGATCGTCCGATCGTCCAACCGTCATTACCCGCGCGTCCACCGCTTCATGAATTCTCCGCCCCGCCGCATCGCGCATCTCGACATGGACGCGTTCTACGCGTCCGTCGAGCTGCTGCGCTATCCCGAGCTGCGCGGGCGCGCGGTCGTGATCGGCGGCGGCCGCAACAGCGCACCGCAGGTGCTCGAAGACGGCAGCAAGCGCTTCGCGAAACTGCGCGATTACGCGGGCCGCGGCGTCGTTACCACGTCCACCTACGAAGCACGCGCGCTCGGCGTGTTTTCGGCAATGGGGATGATGAAGGCCGCCGCGCTCGCGCCCGACGCGATCCTGCTGCCGACCGACTTCGACTCGTACCGCCACTACTCGCGCCTGTTCAAGGCCGCGGTCAGGACGTTCACGGACCGCATCGAGGATCGCGGCATCGACGAAATCTATATCGACCTCACCGAGCTGCCCGGCGAGCCGCGCGACCTCGGCATGCGCATCAAGCAGGCCGTCAGACAGGCGACCGGCCTCACGTGCTCGATCTGCGTCGCGCCGAACAAGCTGCTCGCGAAAATCGGCTCCGAACTCGACAAGCCCGACGGCCTCACGCTCCTCGCGCCGGCCGACATCCCGCTGCGCGTGTGGCCGCTGCCGGTGCGCAAGGTCAACGGCATCGGCCCGAAGGCCGCGCAGAAACTGACCGCGCTCGGCATCGCGACGGTCGGCGATCTCGCCGCCGCCGACGCGGGGCTGTTGCAGGACCATTTCGGGCGCAGCTATTCGGCCTGGCTCATGCAGGTCGCGCAGGGCCACGACGAGCGTCCGGTGGTGGTCGAATCGGAGCCGAAATCGATCAGCCGCGAGACCACCTTCGAGCGCGATCTGCATCCGCGTCATGACCGCCCGGCGCTATCGAGCGCGTTTACGGGGCTGTGCGTGCGCGTCGCCGACGATCTCGCGCGCAAGGGCTACGTGGGCCGCACGGTCGGCATCAAGCTGCGTTACGACGATTTCCGCACGGTCACGCGCGATCTGACGCTCGACGACCCGACCGCCGACGCCGCCGAGATTCGCCGCGCGGCCACCGAATGTCTACGGCGGGTGGAGTTGAACCGCAAGCTGCGCTTGCTGGGCGTGCGCATCAGCGCGTTGATGCCGGCGAGCGAAGCGGCGCTCAAGCCGCGTTTGCCGGTTCAGGCCGACTTGCCCTTCGCGAGCGACCCATAGGTCGTATCGGCCGTATCGGTCGGCACACCCACCGCATTCGCAACCGGGCGTGCGGGCGCCTCGGGCGGCATCTCGCCCGGCACCGCTGTCGCCGCCACCGAAAACGCAAACGTGTTGACGCCGTTCGCGCTCTGCGCGGACACGGTGCCGCGATGCATCTCCGCGATCGCCTTTACGATCGCGAGCCCGAGCCCGTGGTTTTCGCGGCTGTTGGTGCGCGAGGCTTCGGCGCGATAGAAGCGGTCGAACAGATGCTCGAACACGTCCGGCGCGATCGGCGCGCCCGGATTCGCGACGGCCACGCACCACTGGCCGCTCATGCGGCCTTCCCCGCGCGCGATCGTCACGCTGATCGACGCGCCCGGCTCGCAATGCTGGATCGCGTTCATCAGCAGATTCGTGCAGGCGCGGCCGAACAGCGAGCGGTTCACGCGCGCGAGCGCATCGCCATGCAGTTGCGCATGCACGCGCGCCTCTTCGAGCGGAATCTCGAGAAACTCCAGCGTATGCGCGACTTCCGCCGCGAGCGATACCTCGACGAGCCCGGTCGCGCGTTCGCCCTGATCGGCGCGCGCGAGAAACAGCATGTCGTTGATGATCGCGCGCATGCGCTCGAATTCCTCGAGGTTCGATTGCAGCGTATGGCGCAGATCGTCGACCGAGCGGTTGCGCGTGAGCGCGACTTCGGTCTGGCCGATCAGGATCGTCACCGGCGTGCGCAGTTCGTGCGCGACGTCCGCGTTGAACGATTCGAGGCGGCCATAGGCGCCGTCGAGCCGTTCGAGCGCGCCGTTGAACGAGTTCGCGAGGTCGTTGAGTTCGAGCGGCAGCGACGCCGTGTTGAGCCGTTGCGAGCGATTGTTCGGACTCACCGCCGAGGCGTCGCGCGTGAGACGCGTGAGCGGCGCGAGCCCGATGCGCGTGACCGAATAGCTGAGCAGCAGCACGGCGAGACTGCCGAGCGCGGAAAGCGCGGCAAGCGTCGAGCCGAACACGCGCATCGTGCGCAGATTCGGCGAATAGCTCGACGCGACCTGCAACTGCACGGGTGGCCGCGAGGCATTGGCCGCCAGCGTCATCGTGAACGTCAGCATGTCGGGACCGCCGTCCGCCGGCGTGATGCGCGCGTAGCCATCGGGCCAGCTTTTCATGACCGTGCCCTGCACCGGCGTGCCGAAGCGGAAATTCGGGTCCTCGCTCGACACCGCGTACACGGTGCTGCTGTCGTGCGGCGTCATGTCGGTGAGTTTTTCGCGGGCGATGCGCCATTTGTCGGCCGTGCTCGCGTGATAGACGATGATGCGCGCGATCTGCGTGCGATCGTCGAGCGATTCGCGCAGATGGTGTTCGAGCTGCGTGCGCAGCACGAGAAAGAGCCCGGTGCCCACGAGCGTGAACACGAACAGCGCGACGAACGCGAACATCAGCGCGAGACGCCGGGCGATCGAGCGGTTCATGACGGCTCGGCCTCTTCGCGCACTTCGAGCACGTAGCCCATGCCGCGCACGGTGTGCAGCAGCTTCGAGGGGAACGGGCCGTCGAGCTTCGCGCGCAGCCGCTTGATCGCGGTTTCGACGACGTTGGTGTGGCTGTCGAAATTGACGTCCCACACGAGTTCGGTAATCGCAGTCTTCGAGAGAATATCGCCCTGGCGGCGCGCGAGCACGCTCAACAGCTGGAACTCTTTCGCGGTCAGATCGAGCCGCACGCCGTCGCGCGTCGCACGGCGGCCGATCAGATCGACGAACAGATCGCCGACCGAAATCAGCGTGGATTCCTGCGAACGCGTGCGGCGCGCGAGCGCATGCAGACGCTCGACGAGTTCGAGAAACGAAAACGGTTTGGTCAGATAGTCGTCGGCGCCTTCGCGCAGACCGCGCACGCGGTCGTTCACGTGATCGCGCGCGGTCAGCATGATGACCGGCGTCGACTTGCGCATGCGTAGCGCCTTCAGCACGCTGAAGCCGTCGCGCTTGGGCAGCATCACGTCGAGGACGATCACGTCGTAATCGAATTCGGTTGCCAGATGCATGCCTTCCTCGCCGTCGAGCGCGACGTCGACGACCCAGCCCTGCTCTGTCAAACCGGAGCGCAAGTAGTCCACGACCTTGTGCTCGTCTTCAACAATCAGCAATTTCATGCGTGTCCCCTGTCGGCCGTGGCCAGTGCTTCAGCATCGGCTACGGTCCCTTGCAACGTCGCTGCCCGACCTTGCATTATACGAAACGACCCTTGATTCTTGCTGCCAGCGGCGCCGGCCTGAATGCAGGCTTGGGCGCAGACCTCGGCCTTGATTTAGGCGGTGCTTGGCTCTGCCTCGGCCCGGCCCCGCATCCCGAGCGGCAGGCTTCGCGAGATAGCAGGTCAGCGCGCGGGCGCCGGTGTCCGCTGCGGTTGCGCGCTAGCCGGCAGGTTGGCTACGTTCGTGACGTTCGCTGCGTTCGTCGCATTCGCGGCCTGTGCGCCGCCGCTACGGCCATCATGACTGCCGCCGTTACCGTTGCCATTCGCGCCGCTGCTGCCGGCGCCATCCGTCCCGCCTGCGGCACCTGTACCGCCTGCATCCCAGCCGCCGCCGAGCGCCTTCACGAGCGCGACCGACACCGTCAACTGCTGGCCATGAATCTGCACGTCCTGGCGCTCGCTCGTGAGCAGCGACTGTTGCGCATCGATCACGTTCAGATACGCGACGAGGCCGCCCGAATAGCGGTCGTTCGCGAGCGACAGCAGCCGCTGCGCATCCTCGACCGCCTCGCTCGACTGCTTCGCCGCGCCGTCGAGCACGGACAGTCCGGTAATGCCGTCCTGCACCTGCTGGAACGCGCTCAGCACCGTCTGCCGATAGTTCGCCTCGGTGGCCTTGTAGCCCGCGCTCGCGTATTTGACGTTGGCCGCGCGCCGTCCGCCGTCGAACAGCACCTGGCCAACCGTCGCGCCGAGCGTCCACATCAGCGTCGGCGCGGTGAGCAGATTGGCGAACTCGGTGCTTTCCCAGCCGATGCCGGGCGTGAGCGTCAGACTCGGGAAAAACGCGGCCTTGGCCACGCCGATCTGCGCGTTGGCCGCGGCCATCGCGCGTTCGGCCGAAGCCACGTCGGGCCGCCGTTGCAGCACGTCGCTTGGCACGCCGAGCGGAATGGCCGGCGCCTTGATGTCGACCACCTTCGGCTCGATCGCGAACTGCGGAGCCGGCACGCCGACCAGCGCGGCGATCGCATGCTCGTACTGCGCGCGCTGGTTGAGCAGCAGTTGCGCCTGCACGCGCGTCGCATCGAGCTGCGATTTCTGCTGCAGCACGTCGAGCCCCGACACCGCGCCGAGATCGTGTTCGGAGCTCACGTAGTCGAGCGCTTTCTGTTGCAGCTTGACCGACTGGTTCAGCACGTCGATCTCGGCGTCGAGCTCGCGCAGCGAGAAATAGTCGCTGGCCAGATCGGTCGTCAGCACGAGGCGCGCATTCGCGAGATCGTCGGCAGACTGTTCCGCCGACGCCTTCGCGCCCTCGACCTCGCGGCGGATGCGCCCGAACAGATCGGTGTCGTAGCTGATCGTCGGCCCGAGCTGGATGTTGTTCTGCACCGTCGATTGCGTCGGCGTCGCGTAGTTCGTGAGCGGCCGGTCGTGCGAGATCCGGAAGCGCGAACCGCTTGCGCCGAGATCGATTTCGGGCACGCGCTGCGCGCTCAGGTTCGCAAGCGTCGCGCGCGCCTGCTCGTAGTGCGCGCTCGCCGCGACGAGCGTCTGGTTCTGCGCGAGCGCCTCGGTTTCGAGCGAGGTGAGCGTCGGATCGGCGAAGCTCGTCCACCAGTCGGGCGCGATCGGCGCATGCGAGGGCGCGGCGACGCGCCAGAACGAATCGGTGTGCCAGTCCGGCGGCACCTCGGCCTGCGGGCGCTGATAGTCCGGGCCGACCGTGCAGGCGGCGAGCAGCGCCGCGCCGGCGAGCGCGCTCAGCACGGTGAGCGCGCCGCCGCGTGCCCGCTTGCGCGCAGGTTCCCGCGCCCGCTCCCGGCATGAGGCCGCGAACATCACGACGCCTCCTTGCCGTTTTTCCCGGTCGGCTCGATCTGCACGTGATCGCCGTCGGCAATCGAATCGCTCGGGTTGATGATGATGTGATCGGTCAGCGCGACGCCGCTGTCGATTTCGAGCGTCTGCCCGAGGTCCTGCGCGATCACGACTTTGCGCAGGCTCACGTTGCCCTTCGCATCGACGACCGCGACGCGCGGACCTTCGGCGCGAAACAGCAGCGCATTGCTCGGCACCGTGAGCCGCGCCTGGGCGGCCGCGGGCACCGCGACCTGCACGTAGGCGCCGGGCCGCAGCTTGTCGTCGGGATTCGGCAGCGTCACTTCGATTTGCAGCGAGCGCGTAGGCACGTCGATCGCGCCCGACATGTGCGTGATCTTGCCGTCGAACTGCTGCCCCGGCAATTCGGCCTGCGTGACCACCACCTTCTGCCCGACCGCGACGTTCTGCGCGTAGGCCTGCGGCAACTGCACGTAGACGCGCAGCGGGTCCGACTGCGCGAGCGCGAACAGCGCGCGGCTCGTGCCGCTGCCCGCGTCGATCAGATCGCCGACGTCGACGTTGCGCTGCGTGACCACGCCCGTGAACGGCGCGACGATCCGCTTGAACGATTCGAGCTGCTGCAGACGCTTGACGTTGGCATCCGCGGCGGCGAGATTGGCGACGTCCTGCGTATACGTGCTTTGCCGTTCGTCGAGTTCCTGCTGCGAGACCGCATCGCGTTGCCGCAATTGCTGCCAGCGTTCGAGCGAGCTTTTCGCGAGGCCGAGGCTCGAACTGGTCTGCTGACGCTGCGCCAGCGCCTGCGCGAGTTCCTGGTCGATTTCCGGCGTGTCGAGTTCGGCGAGCAGCTGGCCCTGCTTCACGTGCGCGCCGATATCGGCGTACCAGTGCAGCAGATAACCGGTCGAGCGCGCGTAGATCGGCGATTCAACGTAGCCGCGCAACGTGCCCGGCAGCAGCGTGCTGCCGCCGCTGTCGGTCTCTTTCGGCATGACGACGTTCACGTACTGCACGGCGTTCTGCTGCGTGGTCGCCTCGACCTCGCGGCTTTGCAGCACGTTGGCGATCACGGTGCGCAGCGCGCCGAGCGCGAGCAGCACGAGCACGATGCAGACCGCGATCTTCGCGCGTTTCCATTCGCGGTGACGCGGTGGCAGCATGTGCTCCCCTTCTTCGGTTTCCCGCGGGGGAATCGCTAGCGATGCATGGTTTTTTTCGGTCATCTCAGTCAACCATCGTTTAACTTTTACGCGGGCGTCGCCGCGCCGCTATGCTCGGGCGCCGGGCTGCCGCCGCCGTTGCCATTGCTGTCGTCATTGCCGTCATTGCCGCCGTCGTGGTCGCCGCCCTCTTTCTTGCGGCGCGCGAGACGGCCATGAATGCCCGCGAACACGAGCGGCACGAAGAACAGCGTGGATACCGTCGCGAACAGCAGGCCGCCGATCACCGCACGGCCGAGCGGCGCGTTCTGCTCGGCGCCTTCGCCGAGACCGAGCGCCATCGGGATCATGCCGATAATCATCGCGAACGCGGTCATCAGCACCGGGCGGATCCGGCTCGCGCCGGCCTCGAGCGCGGCCGTGAGCGGCGGCGCGCCGGCCGCGAGCCGCTGGCGCGCGAACGCGACCATCAGAATACTGTTGGCGGTCGCAACGCCCATCGTCATGATCGCGCCGGTCAGCGCGGGCACGCTCAGATGCGTGCCCGTGAGGAACAGCATCCATACGATGCCCGCGAGCGCCGCCGGCAACGCGCTGACGATGATGAGCGGATCGACCCACGACTGGAAGTTCACGACGATCAGCAGATACACGAGCACGATCGCCATCGCCACGCCGAGCCCGAGCCCGAGGAACGAGCTGCGCATCGTCTGCACCTGGCCGCGCACCGTGATGGTACTGCCGCGCGGCAGCGACGCGCGCACCTGGTCGACGAGCTTGTCGACCTGATTCGCGACGCTACCGAGATCGCGCTTCTCGACGCTCACGTACAGGTCGATCACCGGGCGGATGTTGTAGTGCGTGATTTCCGCGAACTGCTGCTGCGGCGACACCTTCACGAGGTTGCCGAGCAGCTGCGTCGGGCCGAAGGCCGAGGTCGACACCGGCGTGCGGAGCAGTTCGTCGATCGACGATACCTGGTACTGCGGCGTTTGCACCGCGACCTTGTATTCGACGCCGTTCCGGTTGTTGATCCAGAAGCCCGGCGAAGTCTGCGAGCTGCCCGAGAGCGAAATGAGCACGTTCTGCGCCACGTCGTTCGCGCTCAGGTTCAACTGTTGCAGACGCGTGCGGTCCATGTGCAGATCGATCACCGGCTCGTCGAGCTTCTGCTGGATATGCGTGTCGACCGTGCCGGGAATCAGCCGCACCTGCTTGAGCAGCTTGCTCGCGATGTCGAAGTTGCCCTTCTGGTTCGCCCCGGAAATCTGCACGTCCACCGCGGCGGGCAGCCCGAAGTTCAGGATCTGCGTGACGATGTCGGCCGGCTGGAAGAAGAACTCGACGCCCGGGAAACGCTGCGGCAGGATCGTGCGCAGCTTGTCCATATACATCTGCGACGGCTTGTGGCCTTCGTTGAGCGCGATCTGGATTTCGCCGTCGAGCGTGCCGATCGTGCCCGAGTTGCTGTACGACATGTTGATGCCGCTATACGGCAGGCCGAGGTTGTCGAGAATCGTGCCGAGCTCCTTCGGCGGCACGACTTCGCGAATCACTTTCTCCACCTCGTCGGCGAGCCGCGCGGTTTCCTCGATGCGCGTGCCGGTCGGCGCGCGCAGGTGCAGACGGATGTCGCCCGCGTCGACGCTCGGGAAGAAGTCTTCGCCGAGCACGAAGAAGAGCCCCATCGACAGCACGCAGAACCCGAGGAACAGCGTGCCGAACATCTTGCGGCGCACGAGCAGGCTGCTCAGGATCACGATGTAGGCCGCGCGCATGCGCTCGAAGCCCGCGTCGAAACGATGATAGACGCGCATGAACAGGTTCGGCTTCGCGCCGGCCTTCGGCTTGTGCGCGTGCCCCATCAGCAGCATCGCGAGCGTCGGCACGAGCGTGCGCGAGAGGATGTACGAGGCGAGCATCGCGAACACGACCGCTTCCGCGAGCGGCACGAACAGATAGCGCGCGACGCCGGCGAGGAAGAACATCGGCACGAACACGATACAGATACACAGCGTCGAGACGAGCGCCGGAATCGCGATTTCGCCCGCGCCGTCGAGAATCGCATCGTGCAAATTGGAGCCCATGTGCAGATGCCGCTCGATGTTCTCGATCGTCACGGTCGCGTCGTCGACCAGAATCCCGACCGCCAGCGCGAGCCCGCCGAGCGTCATGATGTTGATGGTCTGCCCGAGCGCGTGCAGCACGATCAGCGACGAGAGGATCGACAGCGGAATCGAGATCGCGATGATGCAGGTGCTGCGCCAGTTGCCGAGAAACAGCAGGATCATCGCGGCGGTCAGCGCGGCGGCCACCAGCGCCTCGCGCACCACGCCCTGCACGGCCGCCTTCACGAACACCGACTGATCGAACAGCGCGGTGATCTGCAGATCGGACGGCAGCACCGCACGCGCCCCCGGCAACAGCGCTTTCAGCCGGTTGACGATCGTCAGCGTCGAGGCGTCGCCGTTCTTCAGCACCGACATCAGCACGCCGCGACTGCCGTTCTGCCGCACGATGTTGGTCTGCGGCGAATAACCGTCGCGCACGTGCGCGACTTCACGCAGATAGGTGGTCGCGCCGTTGACCGTGCGCACCGGAATGTCGTTGAGCCCTTCCAGCGTCGGCGGCGAGCCGTTCATGTTGACCGTGTATTCCTTCGGCCCGATCTTGGCCGTGCCGGTCGGCAGGATCAGGTTCTGCGCGTTGAACGCGTTGACCACGTCGATCGGCGTCAGCCCCTTGGCGAGCAGCGCCCGCGTGTTGAGGTCGACCGAGATCAACCGCGACTTGCCGCCGTACGGATACGGCACGGCCGCGCCCGGAATCGTCACGAGCTGCGGGCGCAGGAAGTTCAGCGCGGTGTCGTTGAGCGCCTGCTCGGAGAGCTTCGGGCTCGACAGGCCGAGCTGGATCACCGGAATGGCCGACGCCGAGTAACTGATGACGACCGGCGGCGTCGCGCCGGGCGGCATCTGCTTCAACTGCGACTGCTCGACGGCCACGGTCTGCGCGATCGCGGTCTGGATGTTCGCGTTCGGCTGGAGAAACACCTTGATGATCGAGATGCCTTGCAGCGACTGCGATTCGATGTGCTCGATGTCGTTGACGGTGGTGGTCAGACTGCGCTCGTTGACCGACGTCATCCGGTTGGCCATGTCTTCGGCCGACAGACCGGTGTACGTCCAGATGATGCTGACCACCGGAATGTTGATTTCCGGCAGCACGTCGACGGGCGTGGTGAACAGCACGAAGGGCGTCGCCAGCACGATCAGAATCGCCATCACGATGAACGTGTATGGCCGCTTAAGTGCTACGTTGACGATCCACATTGAAACGGGCCAGAGAGAATGCAGGTGGAAGGGAGAGCGAAATCCCGCTTATGCTAGATCGGTAGGACCAACACCTGCATGACACCAAAATGGCTAAATTGTCAGGAAGGTGGATGTAAGGTGATTGGATGTTTTGCGGGGGTGCGGCGTGGGTGGAAGGTTGCCGCGGATTTAAGGGCACGCAAACGTTTTTTAATTAGAATTGGGCGCAGTTAAGGGAGTGCTTGCTGATTTGTGGGTGGCCGTCGTATGAAATATTGCGAAATGTGCGTTCGGTTTTCTGTGGGGTGTTTTTGTATTTGTAAGGTCGGTTATTTCGGGTTTTGACTCTTTGCGGTGTGGTGCTGGTCCAGTTCTTCCGGTGTCAGGTAGATGCGGGTGATCGTCACCGAACGCAGATTGTCGGCTGTTTTCAGGCTGGCGTAGTCAGACGGGTCGTTCCGGCCTTCAAAATAGAAGTCCGCGTAGACGTCGAACGGTGAGTCGGCTGGCAAAGGCAAACGATATGAAAGTCCGACATGGTTGCGGTCGCCGAGAAAGTCGCCCATTCCGGGATTAAAGAAACGGCCCTGTTCTTTTCGTACGCCGTCAATCAGCTCGCCGTATACAAGCCGATGGAGTCCGAGGTAGGTTTCGTAATTTTCCTTTGCGAGGTGGGGTCTGAGATGATCGCTCACCTGCAGCTGAAAATATTTGACAGTGGGCTTGCGGTCAGTCTGCCTCGTCTTATCGAATGCAAATTCAATCGACATCCTGTTGCCTGGGTAGTAGACATAGGAAAGACCGGAACCGGTATCGTAGGGACCGTCCTGATATTTCCCGAGAATCCACTGCACGTCTTCGAAAGTAATTTCTCCAGCAACCCACCGCAGACCTGTTTTCATAGCCTGAAGCATTTGTGCCTGTTGTTCACTCGTCATGTCTTGTTCGGGTGGCATCATTGGCATCTCACTTTTTCTCATCGTGAGGGGTTGACTGCTGCCCAGCAATTGAGGCGAGGCGGCTTGCGTTATAGGCGAGTGCATACTTGCGGCTGCACTGATTATCAGCAATGTTTTGAGGTTCATTTCCCGTCCAATAAATTCCAGCTAGTTCTCCACAGAAAAAGGCATCGTCCTCCCACGGCCTACTCAGATAGCCTTGTCCAATGCCATCTGCAAGCATCCTGTCCACGTCGATTGGCGTCCCTCCGGCTCCTGCATCGCTCAATAGCTCCTTTGCTTGCTGGCGCGCACTCGTATATTCACTGCTAAAAGAAATGCTGTCTGATATGTAGCTCGGACGGATATTCTCGCGGTAATACTTGTAAAGCACGAATAGATAAGCTCCTGCAGTCATGCGCTTGATACCGGTCAACGCCAAGTTGTCGTCTGGAATTTTCTGGCTTGAGGCTATGTTGACAACATCCGGCGCTGTTCCATTTTTTGCTACTTCCGCAGGCAACCGAGCTATATCAGGCGTACCACTGAAGTTTGCCGCTTGTTGCTGCATCATTGCGAACATCCAGAACCATTGCTGGCAATGACGTGTCTCGTGATAGATTGTGTTAACGAAATCTGTGAGCTTCGCTACAGCATCCGTCACCCCGGCTTCGAGAGTTTCTTTTGACCGAGTTTCAAAGAGCAGTAGCATCGCGGGACCACTCACGCTCAATGTCCATGACGCAGGATCAAATGTGCCTGCGTCATTGTTCGGCAATGGTTTAGCACTTACTATCACATTAGGTGCGCACGTCTCCGGAATGGCGAAAGAACCCGATGAAGGATCGGTAAGCGCCGATTTGATAACGGAGAGCAGGAGCCCGGCGAGTTTTTTGCATGAATCGGTCTCTAGCGGCAACGTCAATTGAAGCGACGGCCTCTTCCCCTGCCCTCCATAATAGTTATCCCCCCACAACACCTCATCGAGCAACACCTCCCGAATAGCCACCGCGAATTTCCTCGCCTCCGGAAATTCCAGCTGCCCTGGCCGATTCTCATTCGCCTTCGAATAACGCATCCCCCAGTTATACGGACTGCACAGCGCATAGTGAATATCGAATCCCGAGGTCGACGGCTGATCGCCATTGGCTTGCAAAGTACTCGAACCGATTCGATGGCTCTGAACCGCACGCTTTTCAAAAGCCATCTCGGGACTGCCCTCTGAGTGACCAACACGCTCCGCCGACTGCGTCATCATCGGCTGCAAGATCGCCGCGGCATTGCCGCTACCGTCGTTATGCAAAATCTCGACGGTTGTCATCTGCATGGTTTGGGCGAGTACCAGCGCAGTCTCGCCAATCGCGCTCGTGGTTCCCGTGATGACCTGGCCATCGGTCAGCGTCACCCTGTAAGGCTGCTCCGCTATCCGCAACCCCGAGCGGTTGTCGACCAGCACGAAATGTTCGGCGACCTTCGCGAGGGCGAGATCCGTCATGGGAGCCCTTACCGGCACATTCAGCGGGCCGTGCATTGCGCGAGATGCGGCACGAAAGAGCAACGCGCCCTTGGTGTGCCCAAAAATTCCGTTGGGTCCAAGCTCGAATAGCGTGTCGCCGGCCCTCATCAAGATACGCTGCGCCGTCAGCCGGATTTCCTTCTCCTGACTCAGGATATTGATGACCTTCCGCGCAATCAGCTCGATCTCATCGGTCTGCGATTCGACACGCACGCGCCCCGGCGTCAGGATCGTGATCGCCTTCGACGCAAACAGCGCTATCCGCCCACCGATCGACGCGTAAAGCGACTTCAGCGCCGCAATCGCGACACTCCCGCCGGAGGTCAACGCCGTGTGTTCGCGGCTCGCAATGTGCATGCTGGCCGTTGCGCTCAAGTGAACGTTGGCCGCGCTCGAAATCGCGATATCGGGATTTGCAAGTTCGGGGAAGTCGTCGGAATTCGCTGCGGCTTGGCCTCGTAGCGCCGCGTTGGCATCCTTGAGCGCCTTCGATACGTCGCCCTGGTTATCCGCCGCGCTCTGCGCGCCGTGGCGCTGGGCGAGTTGCGCCATGTCCTCGTGAATGCCGCGCGCCTCGGTCAGGCGCGCATGCGTCTCCGACACGTCCTTTGCCTGGCCAGCCGCGTTGGGCCGCGAGAACGTCGTCGCGAGAAGTCCTCGTGCTGCTCGCAGCACGCCCCAACGATCAGTACGCAATTCGAAGCCTTCGCCACGCGCATCCTGCCGCCCCTTGTTGCCGTCGATCCGCGTGATGAAGCCCAGACTCAGGCTCGACTTCGCATGATCGCTCGCAAGCTGCGCCTGCTGTTTGCCGGGTGTATCGTCCAGCGCCAGATGATTCGACTCCGCACCGTGTTCGAGACGCCTGCTGCGCATGCCACTCAAGGCCGCGTTCGCGGGCAGTTGCCAAGGCGGAAGATTGTCGCTGTCCACTACGAATCCCGCGACGACAGGCCGGTCGGGATCGCCGTGAACATGCGAGACGACCACCATCTGGCCGGCACGCCCCGGCGTGACCACGCCCATCTCGCGCCCCTGCGCTTGCGTCACGACACGTACCCAGATCGACCGGGCGCCATCGAACCTGGCCTCGCGGTCCCAGTCGAACTGGATCAACAAACGGTTGCGATAGTCGGTCCACATTTCGTGGTCCTGCGGAGCCACGATAACTGCATATTCATAACCCTCGACGCGCGGTTTCGGCGTTATCTGCGGCAATCGATATGGCTCGCCGACGGGATGCAGTTCGAATTCCGCATTGACCGCATAGGTGCGTCGTGCATCCGCTGACGTACCGACAGTCGACGTGCCGACTTCGGTCATATCCAGTTCGCAGGCCAGCACGACATATTCGCGATTCGCGGCTGCCTGCGGATAGTTCGCCAGCGTGAAGGTGCGGCCCGGCTCGAGCCCGCGCAGATGCCCCTTGCCCTTCGCGCGCAGCCCCTTGCAACGCGCCGCCTGCAACTTCACGCGCGCCAGATGCCGGCCCTCCTCGTGCATGTCGTGCTGCTCAGTCGTGGAACGCGTTTCGGGCTGCGCGAATTCGGCGGGCGCATAGATTTCGATCTCGCCATTAGCCGTGCCGCTCGTGTCCTCGTGCGCCTCGCGGCTCGCCACCCGCCCCTTCCCGAGGCGAGGCCGCATGTAGTTGTGATCGTTGACGGTCGCCCTGCCCGCCGTCGCGGTGTACGTCACGGCCAGTTCGCCGATGTGCTCCTCGTCGATCCGGCTGCCCGTGTGATAGCGCAACGTTTCATAGGCGACGCCATGCCGCTCGAATCCGCCCGACGTGTCGGAGATTACGAGGCTGTGAAAATCCTTCCGGTGCTCGAACCAGAACACCAGACCCCACTCCTCCATCAGACGAAGTGCGAACGTCCAGTCCGACTCCCATGCCTGCCGGACCATGTCGCGCGGCGGATAGTAAGCCTTGCCGCCCCACGGACCGCCGATACGCCATTCGATCGTGCCCACGTACTTTGCGAGAACGTCCCGCAGCACGTCCGTCACCGAACCGCTGAAAATGCGCGAATCGCAGTTCTGCGTCGCTTGCCATACGAAGGGGCGCAACACGAATTCATAGACGGCCGCGCGATCTTCCACACACCGGATGCGCGCCGAGACAATCTCGCCGCTGATGTAACGCGTATCGGCGCCGACATTGGCGCGCCCGATCTCGCCTTGCTCGCCCATGAAAGACGTACCGATGCCGGCAAGCTGAATCGCGACGGTGCCGTGGAGTCCGATGATCGGCTCCAGATCGATCTGCGCGGCGTCGGCCGGATTTTGCAGAAAGCCAAGCTGGCTCTCGGCGACGACGACGTATTCGAACAGTTCGCCCACCGCCTCGCGTCCCCTGATACTGCGCGCGATCAGCATCGGCTCGCTGAACGCCTTGCCGCCTGGCCCGCGTCCGACCATTTCGGGAAGCGCGGGACAGGTGAACTCGATGTCGCGCGTCTGGACATCCCATTTCATGCGCGCCTCAGGCATCGATATGCATGGCGGCGTGCGTGCTCGCGTCGCCCACGTGCGCAACGGCCACGTCGCGGTGGATAGATAGGCTCTTCGCAATGAGCGATCCAATGCCGCGTGCGTGCAAGAGCGGTTGCCGCTCCGGCGATATAGCCACCGTGTTTGGCTCCGTGTCTGGCTATCTCGCCGGAGCGGATCATGTCCTTTCCGCTTGTGTCTTTCACCATTGCGCTCCTGAGAGTGATGAGGAAACACGCAACCACACGGGTAGGGAAATCGAGCGATCCCTGCGCGGGGCCGGCCGCGTGAATCTGTTCCCCAAACGCCCGAACGGTTTGCAAAGCTCACTAGCAAACCATTCAGGAACCCTCAGGTCAACGCAATCAATTCGAGATAAAGACGCTTTAACGAAGGCAATCGCATGAAACGTTACGGAGAGTGACGGGCGCGTTGTTGTCCCGGTCGAAAGGATAGGTGCTCTGGTGCCGGTGCGTTCTGGCCGAGGCGTGGTGCGGGTGCGTGCGCGGTGCCGCGTGGCGGGTCGATTCGCGAATCAATGTTATCGACTGTGTCTGTTCTATAGCGCCATTCTTTGCCGCGTGTTACGTATACGGGCTTCGGATTTCAGATCAATCGGGAGACACATGTTGTTTAGATTGCAGACAGATGGCGATTGACTTCAAGGTCGGGGGGCATCGGAATTGCACGCTCTTCACGCGGCGGGAATACCACGGCGATACCTTTAGCGATAAATCACGCGCCGGCCGCCAGCTCATTACTTCGGCAAGCGCACGGGATCTCACCCATGACACGCGCCAACTGGCGCGACTTGTCGAGTTCATGCGCCATGCGCCGGGCTGTGCATACGTGAGCAGCGCCGCGCCGAATCAACTCGCCCGGAAACTACGAACCGCCGTCGAGGGCGGCGATGTGATTGCGGTTGCAATGGAACTGCGGATTGCAAGTGGACGTAGTGTGCGTATCGAACAGCCGCCCCGGCCGTACCATGAGACCTTCTCGCCGTCGCAACTATTCCGGCCCAAGCAACGCGTGGCGCGCACTGCTCGCTCGCTTGAGCGCCCCAGATTGCCACGGCTATCATCCGATGATGACCTCGCGATCTGGTTCTCCCGACCTGGAGACGTGCTGCCGGATGGAACGATCGCCATGCCGGTATCGACGCCGCGTGGTGATGCGCAGGCGTTTAAGTTCAGAGAGAATGCGCCACTTGGTGACGTGCGTGATCTAGCCGCGCGTGGCGTAAGCGAAGCAGACGAGGCCGAATGCTACGCTGACTACGAGCTGGATATGGAGCAGTGTCAGGTTGCGATCGCGATGTACAGAGACCCCCGTACTTACTCGCTTTGCGCGCAGCGGGCATTCGGAAAATACCAGCAATGCAGAGGACACTGATATGACGAAACCTCCACGAGCAAGCATCGTTTTTTATGATGAGGACACACAACAACTCAAGATGTGTACGGTATTGCGCTCACGCGTTCAAGCGGCCATTGACCGGTCGACGGCGCTTACCATCCCGCCCGATGTACCGGAGCACTCGGAAAAGCCATTGACAGACGAAGATGCCCGAAAACTCGGCGGCATGCTCATGTTAATGCAAGGATTTTCCAATCCGGAACTACGTGAACGACTTCAAATTACAACGGACGAGCCTATGGACTGGAACGCGCCCTTACCTTCGAGCGAGTAACACCTGACATTGTGGCCACGTCGATATCGACGCCGCTCGGCAATGCTCAGGCGTTCGCGTATGTGCATAGCGGCCGAAATCGCACGCCCACAATCGGAGTCCTCAACGGAATTGTTCTATGGACACGAAAGAGGAAATCACGCGACGCCTGACGGCGTTGGTTGGCCTTAACGTTAGCTGGGTCAGCCACGCTGCGGATATGTTGACGATGCAGTTTGGGCCGCAGCGGCAGTACACAACGTCGAGAGGGACTGTCCTGGAAGGTGGTGCATTTGCGCTGCACGTCCAATGCTCATGGCGACTGGAAGAAGGTGGCCGGGTTGTCGCGACGGAAGATGATCTGCGTGGGCCGGACGAAAAGGCGCACGCCAGCGCTGATTGCCTTCGAGGAAGTCTGGTTGATCACGGCCCGGTGATCGTCGAGGCGGTGTCCGTGGACGAGGCGGCTAGCATCGTACTTTTCCTGTCTCGGGACTTTCGGCTCATCGTTACACCAGATGGTGGCGAAGACGATGAGGACTGGCGTTTTTTTGCGCCGGGCGTGAGCGGGCCGCACCTTGTCATTGAAGGCTGCAGGATTGCGCCAGAATCATTTACCTAAGATGCGATCGACAGCAAAGAACGAGTACTCGCTTCAGACCGATCTGGAGATGTGCCGCATCGGAATTAATTGATCTATGGACACACTCAAGCAATACGAATTCTTCCACGACTGGTATTTGATCGGTATCTCGGCAGACATGGACGCCAGGATCGTGGAACTGCTATTGATGCTCGACGACATAGCACAGCAAGCGCGCGTGATCTTTCAAGGTGCATCGCGTTGCCTCGTCAATGACTTTCTGATTCAGAACATCGTCTACGATGCGAAGATTCTCCGTGACTATGATTCCACCGAATACAAGCAAGCACTCGAATCGCTAGAGAAATCCTATTTTGGAAAAGCATACTATCAACCCAAGCCGATAGCCGCTTTTTCGGCCACACTGGGTGCCGATCTACTGGTTGAATTCGACTCGTTCGAAATCAAGCCGGTTTCGCCTATGGCAGTTACGGCTGCATGATCGGAAAACGACCAATATGACGAAGCCTCCCAATGGCAAATGGTTGGACAACATTCACACCTACACGTCGTGAACGGGACACCAAATGAAACCACAGCACCAACTCGCCCACGCTTCGTTCAATATCTATCAGGACGTTGAGCCGCGTGAATTCTGGACAAGCTATTTCGCTGTCGTGCCGAATACCCCGGGCATAAAGGGCGAACGTTTCATCACGCCATCAGGGCGCATGAGTGCCGGTGCGCTGCGCGTCGGCCTCTGGAGTATCAGCAGTAAGAAAACCGTACAGAGTGACGCGCTGACACCTCATCTTCGTTATCTGGTCGAACGCCTGGCATTGCCTCGGGTTGACCTCTTTGAGTTGCTCAAGCGCACGAGCGCGCAGATGCGCTTTTTGCTATTGAGACAATGCGAGTGGAAACCGAGTGCCCGATGTGCCTGACGACATTCGGGCGACGATGCAAGCGCTGGGCGGCACGGTGGAGATTGACGAGTATCGCTAAGCAACCTGTCGATGTGTCTATCCAGCTTCTTCGAGTGCCTCATCCGTCATCGCGCACGGAGCGCCGCGGGATTTAACGATGACGACGAAGGCGTGCCCATCTCCATGCCCCATTGGTAAATCAATATGACAGATGAAATATTGAAGACGCGGAACTATTTTCACGATTGGTATCTGGACAGCGTAGTCATTGGCTCGAATACCGAGCCCCGCACGCTGACGCTTGGTCTGTACCTCGCCAACAGGCGCGCGGCGGTCACGTTCAATGGTGTAACGTGTGTTTCAGTTGAGCACCTTGGCTTACTGAATATCGTCTACGGCATTCACATCGTTGCCCCCGACGACGAGAAGCACGCGCGGGCCAGTGCAGTGCTCGAAGCAGGTGAGCGGCTTACGGACAGGAAAGCCGCCTTGCTTGCTTTCGTCTACGCCACTCTGGGCGCCGAACTCGCGATTGAGTGTGACTCGATCGAGGTCCACGAGACCGACGGCGGAACATTGGACCCTCTGTTCCGGTGACCGAGATCTCGGAGCGTTCGCGTCAACTCATTGCCAGGATGACCCTATCTTGACGATTCTGACAGGCTTGCCTGACATCAGGTTGGTATACCTCAGCCTGTCACAATGGCTCGATCAAGTTGAGACGGTGGCCACACCCGCAGAACTTCGCATCCTCGGTCTTGAATTCGCCTTCAGCCACAAACGGGAAAACGCGGCGTGTTAGTGTTAATAACTCAACTTGAATGCTGCTCCGGCGTTACACGCAAAATCGATGGCCCACTGCCGGTAAAGTGGCTGATTCGTTGTTTTGAGGGTAACGCCGGTTTGAACCGCTAATTGAGACCAGCCTCAATGACCTCATCGATTACCCGGACACTCACCAGCATCCCATCTGCTGTCGGTCATGACAGCAATGCAGAGGCAACGCCGTCCAGACCGGCGCCAATAAAAACATCTAGCGCGTCGCCCGACGCTCGTTTTCTGGACCTGCCTTCCTTTCAACGAAGGACTGACAGCCAGGCGAATCGGCCAACGCTCGCGACGCTTCCCGACGACATATATCGGGAGATAAGCGATCACCTGCCGCTGCAAGATGTCGCCGCGCTAGCGCAAAGCCGCCTCCGCCCATTCAAAGCGTTAAAGCCTTTGAACGACGCTCACTTGTGGGCCAATAAGGCTGGCTCGTTGGATCTGGACAATCTACTGCAACTGATGGGCACGCGCGGGCTCAGCCAGTCGAACATGCAGCAGACGAGCATCGCCCAGCTAGCCCCGGTACGCCACGAAGAAGTTTTCAATCGGACCGCCACACCCCTGCTGAAGCTGCTGAATGCGGATCCCGGCAAGCTTCAGGCGCAAGATCTGCACGACAGCATCGTCACGGTAGGCAACATGCGGCCGGAAGAGATGCGCGGCGTTGCGACAGGGGCAGTTGCAAGTTTGCTGTCGCGCGTGCAGCCGAGCAAATTGCAGCAAACCGCGTTCGACCAACTTGAGAAGTTAGTCGGAACATATCCGCCGGAGAACCGGTCGCCGACGCTGATGAGCCTTAGCGCCAATATTTTCAAGTTGCCGCAACCGGCAAGCCCCGACTCGCTGCAGTACGCCGCTGGCAATCTGAACAAGGTACTGGCACATCTCGAAGCAATCGACGACACGCAACGCGACCCCATCCTGCAAACGCTGATCGCTCAGTTTCCCACCTTTGTCTTAAACCACGGCGACTGGAAAGCACGTTTCGATGCAACAATTGCAGCAACTCGTGAGACGTCGCCACAAACCCAAGCGCTGGTGCGGTCGGCATTCGAGGGGTTTCTGCGCACATGTGAGCCGCTTCTTGCACAGAGAGAAGCCTTGCCTGGACACCCGAGGGTGTTCGTTACAGGTGACGAGTATCAGGATGCGCAGAGGCTGGTCGGCGAGTTGAATGCGAATGCGGCATAAGTGGCGCACAGGGAGCGGAAATTGAAAGCGACTTGTCATGACTGATCCGCTGAGCGAGTGTGTTTTCTATGTCATCGAACAACAGCTTCGCCAGAGGTTTCCGATATTGTTTGGGTGCTGCGCTTGAGGAACACGGTAGGTTTGGGGATACGTCAGTATTAGCGTACGAAAAGTCCGTTTCTTGAGGGCCCCCATAAGACGCCCGCAAACTCGGCGGCATGCTCATGTTAATGCAAGGATTTTCCAATCCGAAGCTACGTGAACGACTTCAAATTACGACGGACGGGCCCATGGACTGGAACCCGCCTTTGTCTTCGAGCGAGTAACCTCTTTCGTCGGCCACACCGGTATCGACGTCGCTCGGCGGTACGCAGGCGTTGTCTATCAGACCGATATACCTGGTGGCAATGCCGAGCAACCGGCGAAATCAACGGTCAACGAACGATATGCAGCCAAGATGTTCTGATAGCGGCATGTCAAGCGCTGCCCCCTCAACTCTTCCTCCTCACCGCCCGAACATACCCTCCCCTCTCAACCTGCATCTTCCTGTCGAGCACAAGCACCCCCTCAGCCACATCCTTCCGCACCGTCGTCCCCGCCGCAATGGTCGCGCCTCGTCCCACGCGCACCGGCGCGACGAACTGCGTATCCGAACCCACGAACACGTTGTCCTCGATAATCGTGCGATGCTTGTTCACACCGTCGTAGTTGCAGGTGATGGTGCCCGCGCCGATGTTCACGCCCGCGCCCACGTCGGCGTCGCCGAGGTAGCTCAGGTGGTTCGCCTTCGAGCCGGCACCGACGCGCGCATTCTTCACCTCGACGAAATTGCCCACGTGAACCTCGTCGGCAAGCTGCGCGCCGGGGCGCAAACGCGCATACGGTCCAAGCACAGCATGCGCGCCGACCTCTGCATTGTCGATGTGCGTATAAGCGTCGATACGCGTTCCCGCGCCAATCGACGCGCTACGGATCACGCAGTTCGGCCCCACGGTGACGTTGTCCGCCAGCGTCACCTCGCCCTCGAACACGCAGTTGACGTCGATAAACACATCGCGCCCGCACGTCAGCGAACCGCGTACGTCGATCCGCGCCGGATCGGCCAGCGTAACGCCCGCGACCAGCAGTGCCTCCGCCACGTTGCGTTGATGCACGCGCTCCAGTTCGGCGAGCTGCTGCTTGCTGTTCACGCCGAGCGTTTCCCATGCGTGGTCGGGCTGCGCGGTCACGGCCGGATAGCCGGCGGCAATCGCCGCTTCCACGACGTCGGTCAGGTAATACTCGCGCTGGGCGTTGTCGTTCTTCAGCGTGGCGAGCCAGCCCGCGAGCGGCGCGGTCGGCGTCACGATAATGCCCGTGTTGATCTCGGCGATCTTGCGTTCCGCTTCGCTCGCATCCTTCTGTTCGACGATGCGCGCGACCTTGCCCGCCGCGTCGCGCACGATGCGCCCGTAGCCGCTCGGGTCGTCGAGCGTAACGGTCAGGATGCCGTAGCGGTTTCGGCCCGCAGCCTCGACGAGGCGTTCGAGCGTCAACGCGCGCGTCAGCGGCACATCGCCGTACAGCACGAGCGTGGGCACGTCCGCATCGAGCAGCGGCAGGGCCTGTGCGAGCGCGTGGCCCGTGCCGAGTTGCTGGGCCTGCAGCGCGAACCGCACGTCGGGCGCGCCGACCGCTTCGCGCACGGCCTCGCCGCCATGACCTGTCACGACGACGAGGCGGGTCGGCGAGAGCGCGCGGGCCGTATCGATAACGTGCGAGAGAAGCGGCTTGCCGGCGAGCGGATGAAGCACTTTCGGCAGCGCGGAGTGCATGCGTTTGCCCATGCCGGCCGCGAGAATCACGATATTCACGAGGATGACCGTTTGCGAGTGTGGTGAGTGAAAGGAGACGGGGGAGAGCGCCGCATCGTCAGTGACAAGGCACGCGCAGCGTCTGTCCATCGGTATTGCCGGCGAACTGGCGGATTTCGTCCGCGAGTCCCAGCGTCGGTTTGTCGTACTTGTAGCAGTAAGGCACGGCTGGCACCTTCTCCGGCTGATAGCTCTGCAAAACCGCCCTGGCATCGCGCAGATAGAGATTGTCCCTGACCAGCAGAGACGCGCGATAGTCGCTCCCGCTCGCGTAAAGCTGGGCCGTCTGCTCGAAATGCTTCTGGTCCGATCCGCCGTTCGGCAATGCGCTTCTCGCCGGCGCCCCGGCGATGTAGTCGCAATAACGCGCCTTTACGCCCTCCACTGTCGGGAAGAACTCCGGCTCCACGCAACGGCGATCCGACGTGTTGCTGAAGATGTTCCCCTCCACCAGCGCCCGTGCCTGCAGGCTAAAGCTCATGCCGTAAAAATCCCAGTTCTCGAGCAGGTTGTTGAAGAGATGAAACGTGCCGAACTGCGCACGCGGATTGCGCTGCACGGTATTCAGGAAGTAGCAGTGATGGACCGTCACGCGCGCCACCTTGTCGCGCCCGTAATTGGCGAACAGGTTCTTCGACGTGATGTTGTTCAGCAGCATGACCTTGTCGTCGTCATGAAACTTGACCCACGACACCGTCACGTCCGTCGAGCCGTTTTTTACGTTGAGCAGGCGATCGGCGAAGCGCGAAAGATCGAGATGGTCGATCCAGACATCGTGCGAATAATTGGCTACGTTGATGGCCTGCGAGAACGTCCGCAACCGCCCGTCGATGGTCAGATGCGTGACGATCACGTTGCTGCTGCCGTAAATGCCGAGCCCGTAGTCGAGCAGCGTCACGCGATGGCCGCGGCCGTCGATCGTGACGTTGCCCGGCACGCGCAGTTGCGAGCGCAACGCGATGGTCATGTCCGACGCGAAGCGGATCCAGCGCCGCCCGCCGGCGTGAGCGAGCGCGTCGCGCAGCGTGCCCGGTCCCGCGTCCGCCCCCGACGTTACGGTCACGACCTCGCCGCCCTCGCCGCCCGTCGCCCCGCGCCCGTAACCCTCGCGCTGCGCGAGCAGATCGGCGACGAACGGGCACGCCGCGTTTGCGCTCGCGCAACTGCCGCCGGAATCCGCGAACGCCGCACGCGGCGTCGCGACCAGTGCAAGGCAAACGAGCAGCCACGGCCGCCACCTTCTTATGATGCTTGAGTCGATCCTCATGAACCTTGCCTTGATGGGGAGTCCAACTTACTCGACCGTGACCGACTTCGCGAGGTTCCGCGGCTTGTCGACATCGGCGCCACGCGCGCACGCGGTGTGATAGGCGAGCAACTGCAACGGCACCGTGTACAGAACCGGCGACAGCACCCCGTAATGCGCCGGCAGGCGAACGACATGAAGCCCGGCGATGCGCGTGTCCTTGTCGGCAAGCACGTAGACCTCGCCGCCGCGCGCCCGCACCTCCTGAATGTTCGACTTCATCTTCTCCTGCATCTCGTCGTCCGGCACGATTGCGATCACGGGCATGGCCGCCGTCACGAGCGCGAGCGGGCCATGCTTGAGTTCGCCGGCCGGATAGGCCTCGGCGTGAATATAGGAAATCTCCTTGAGCTTGAGCGCGCCTTCGAGCGCGATCGGATATTGCAGCCCGCGCCCGAGGAACAGCGCATGCTCGCTGGTGGCCAGCTGCTTCGCCCATGCGGCGATCTGCGGTTCGAGCGCGAGCGCCGCCGTCAGCATCTGCGGCAACCCATGCAACTGTTGCAGATACTGCGACTCGCGCAGCGCCGTGACGTGACCGCGCTGGCGTCCGAGCGTCACGGCCAGCATGAAAAGCGCCACCAGTTGCGCGGTAAACGCCTTCGTCGAGGCGACGCCGACCTCCTGCCCCGCCTGGGTCAGAAAGCGCGTGCCGCACAGCTGCACCATCGCGCTCGACGGCACGTTGCAGATCGTGAGCGTGCGGGTCTGGTCGAGCGACTGCGCGTACTTGAGCGCGGCCAGCGTATCGGCGGTCTCGCCCGACTGCGAGATCGTCACGACGAGCGCGCGCGGGCTCGCCACCGGTTCGCGATAGCGGTACTCGCTCGCGATCTCGACATCGGTCCTGATCTTGGCGATCGATTCGAGCCAGTACTTCGCGACGAGACCCGCGTAGTAGCTCGTGCCGCAGGCGAGTATCTGGATGCTGTCGATGCCGTCGAACGTCGCGGGCGCGGCCTCGCCGAACAGTTCGGCCTTGAACGCTTCGACACCGCGCGTGGTCGCGGCCACCACGGCGGGCTGCTCGAAGATTTCCTTCTGCATGTAGTGCCGGTAGCTTCCGAGCTCCACCGCCGCGTTCGCGACGCTCACCTGCTGGGACTCGCGCACGACCGGCTTGCCGTCGCGCGCCACGATGCGGATCGATTCGCGCGTCAGTTCGCAGACGTCGCCGTCGTCGAGAAACATGAAGCGCTCGGCCTGGCCCGTCAGCGCGAGCGCGTCGGAGGCGAGAAAATTGCCCGCCTCGCCGGCGCCGATCAGCAGCGGCGAGCCCTCGCGCGCGCCGACGATAAGGTCCGGCCGGTCCTCGTGCACCACCGCGATCGCGTAGGCACCGTGCAACCGTTGCACGGCCTCGCGCACCGCCGCGAACAGGTCGCCGTCATAGACGCTGTGGATCAGATGGGCGATGACTTCCGTATCGGTCTGCGACACGAACTCGTAGCCGCGGCCGGCGAGTTCGTCGCGCAGCGATTCGTAGTTTTCGATGATGCCGTTGTGGACCACCGCCAACGCATCGCGGGACAGCATCGGATGCGCATTGCGGATTTCCGGTGCCCCGTGTGTCGCCCAACGCGTATGAGCAATGCCGCTCGCGCTTTCGAGCCCCGCGCGGCGCAGCCGCGAATCGAGGTGCGATACGCGCTCGATACTGCGCATCCGTTCAAGACCCCGCTTCGAATTCACGGCGACGCCGCACGAATCGTAGCCGCGATATTCGAGGCGCCGGAGACCTTCGACCAGCACCGGAACAATATTCTCTCGCGCAACCGCACCAACAATGCCGCACATGACTGTTTCCTTTTCTCGTGTTGGGGCGTGCTTTCACGCCCATGCCTGAGTGTGTGTTATCGATTGACGCGACCTGCCGCATCGGGCCGGTTCAAACCGGCTTGAGCCGACTCAAGCCGGCGACCGCTCGCCCGCGATGAATGCGAGGTACCAGGAGAGCGCTTCCGTCATGCCGCGCCTCAGATCGAACAGCCCGGAGAAGCCCAGCTCCCGTACCGCCTTCGCGATGTCGGCCTGCGAATGGCGCACGTCGCCCGCGCGGAACGACTGGTAGACCGGCTGCTTCGCGTAGTGCACGCCGTGCGTGGCGAGCCCGGCCTGGATGATCGAGAACAGGTCGTTGAGCGTGGTGCGGCCGCCCACCGCGACGTTGTACACGTCGCTCGCGGCGAGGTCTTCCTTCAGCGCGGCGCGCAGGTTGGCCTGCACGACGTTGCCCACGTAGCAGAAGTCGCGGCTCGTTTCGCCGTCTCCGTTGATCTGCACGTCGTCGCCCGCCAGCATCGCCGCGATCCATTTGGGGATCACCGCGGCATACGCGCCGTCCGGGTCCTGACGCGGGCCGAACGCGTTGAAGTAGCGCAGGCCGATCGAATGAAAACCGTAGGTGCGCGAATAGACGCTCGCATAGAGTTCGTTGACGAGCTTCGTCACCGCATACGGCGAGAGCGGATTGCCGATGCGCTCCTCGCGCTT
>NZ_JAAGPQ010000066.1:0-48504 GCF_017104985.1 Paraburkholderia sp. Ac-20342
GTTCATCAAAGTCAGATATGGAGCCGCGAAGCTCCATTCCTCGTCCGACACATCCGTCGGATAGGGTTTGCGTTTTGCCATCCAGCCAGGATATCAGGTCTGGCAAGAAGTGCCTAACACGCTCTAGAGAGCATTGGGCGTTGCGAGCCCAGTGCCCAGGTTAGTCCGCAACCGATGAGTGCTCCAGGCCGGCTGCATAGAAAAGCCAGAGTCTGAAGCGTTTGACCTTATCGACTTCATGCTCGTTTTCGCGATAGGAGAGGAAATGTGTCTCACGGCTAAGTTTGACGAACGCGCTTTCGCCCACGATGACCAGGTCTCCACGGGAGAGTTCGCGCTCGGCGAGTCGTGTGGTTTCGAGTGCAACGCCCATTCCGTCAACCGCCGCCGAAAGGACGAGCGCTGCACGGTCGAATGAGGGGCGGGCCCGATTCGGGAGATCCATGTCGTTGTGCCGGAACCAGTCGGACCATGTAATACCGCTGAGTTGGGAGTCGATAAGCGTGAGTTCCTGTATCAATGCACGCGGCTCGACGTCGGTGCGAAGCAATGACGGCGAGCACATGGGCGCGATACGTTCCTCGCCCATCGGGAGCGTCATGATGCCGGTCCTTTGGACGGCGTGACCGTAGGAGATCGCCACATCGATCT
This sequence comes from Paraburkholderia sp. Ac-20342, assembly GCF_017104985.1. Classification (NCBI taxonomy): domain Bacteria; kingdom Pseudomonadati; phylum Pseudomonadota; class Betaproteobacteria; order Burkholderiales; family Burkholderiaceae; genus Paraburkholderia; species Paraburkholderia sp. Ac-20342. Next base: position 652 of record NZ_JAAGPQ010000066.1, read on the forward strand.
CCCGGTCCCTGCCGAGATCGATGGGCGTCGCGCCCGACGAGAGCCGGATTGTGATGTCAGGATTGTCACGCATGAACTCCAGCAAACGCGGGCCGAGCCATTTGGCAGCAAAGCTGGGCGCGCTATGTAGTGCGAGCACCTGGGCAGTGGGTGCGAGGCTCACCTCGTTGCAGGCAGCTTCGATGACGTCGAATACGCGACCGAGGCTTTGCTGGAGGCGCAGTCCCTCCGGCGTCGCTTCCACCGTGCGGTTGCGTCTCGCCAATAGTCGGCGGCCGAAGTAGTCCTCCAGTTCGCGAACCTGGTGGCTGATTGCGGATTGAGTGAGATGAAGTTCTTCTGCCGCACGTGTGAAGCTCTTTAGCCGGGCAGTTGCTTCGAATGCTCTAAGCAGTACGAAATTTGGAAGTCGCCTCACATCCGTCTCCATGCATGAACGTGATTCATGGTTGTATGAACAGCCATTGTTTGTCAACTGTTCCATCAAAGCTGACGATATCGGTACCGGTTCCTGTTTCCAGGGACAGAAACAGTAGTTGAAAAAATGAAATCAATTCGCTTCAAGTTTTCGTCACCCCATCTTGTAGAAGGAGAATGACCATGTCCACCGTCGCCGAACAGCCGACCGATTCGATCGTGAAACCCGGAAAGGTTTCGATTTATCAACCTGACCAGGAGGGGCTGATTTTTCCGGATCTTCCCACGTTCAAGACGGTGGAAGAACACCGTCAGCATCTCAAGGAACGACTCGTGGCCGCCTGCCGCGCATTCGCTATTCAAGGCTTCGATTACGGGTTTGCCGGGCACCTCACCGTACGCGATCCGGGCAATCCGAGCCTCTACTGGACGAATCCGATGGCCGTTCACTTCGCGCAGGTCAAGGTCTCGAATCTCATCTGCGCCGACCACGAAGGCACGGTCGTAGAGGGCGAGTACGCCATCAATCGTGCCGGCTTCGTCCTGCACGCGGCGGTGCACGAGCAGCATCCGGATATCGTCGCCATGTGCCACGCGCACACGGTGTACGGCACCGCGTTCGCATCGCTCGGCAAGCCCCTCGCTCCCATCTCGCAGGATGCGGCCGCCTTCTACGAGGACCACGTGGTTATTGGTGACGAGGCGGGCAAGGTTGCGGTCGAAGTAAAGGGCGGCAACAAGGTCGCGAACGCTTTCGCCGGCGTCAAGGCCGCGATTCACCAGAATCACGGCCTGCTCACCGCGAGCCGCCACAGCATCGACTCGGCGGCTTTCTGGTTCATCGCCCTGGAGCGCTGCTGCCGGCAACAGTTGATGATCGAAGCCACCGGCGTCACGCCCAAAGAGGTGGCGCCTGAGCGCGCTCGCTACAGTCGCGAGCACGTCGGTAGCGACTACATCGGCTGGCTCCATTTCCAGACTATCTGGAACGACCTTCTCGCGACGCAGCACGACATGTTCGACTAACTGGCGTTTAGCGAACTCTCGACCTCCGAAGGAACATCGAGTTGTTCCTTTTCGGAGGTCTCCATTGCGGCGGAGACAAAGCACATAGTGCGCCCGCCGAGGAAGCAAGGCCCCCAAGGAGACAACCATGAGTTCCCACAGCCCAGCCGCGTATATGGAAGGTGGCGAGTCATCCGCATTTGCGAAAGCAACCATGCGGCTCGTGCCATTCCTCTTTCTATGCTACTTGGCGGCATATCTGGACCGAATCAATGTTGCATTTGCCAAACTGCAGATGCTCAACGACCTGGGCCTCAACGAGGCCATCTACGGATTCGGAGCAAGTGTGTTCTTCATCGGCTACCTTTTGTTCGAGGTTCCGAGCAATCTGCTGCTTCTGCGCGTCGGCCCACGGCGCTGGATCGCGCGAATCATGGTGACATGGGGCATTATTTCGGCCTGCATGATGTTCGTCAGGACGCCGGTCGAGTTTTATATCATGCGGTTTCTTCTTGGCGTCGCCGAAGCGGGATTCTTTCCGGCGATCGTTCTTTACCTGACGTACTGGTTCCCCTCCTCGAGGCGCTCCAAGGTGACGGCGCTGTTCATGACGGGCATTCCGATGTCAGGTGTCATTGGCGGGCCTCTTTCGGGTTGGCTCATGACCCAGCTCGGCGGCGTACACGGGATAGCGGGATGGCAATGGCTCTTTCTGCTTGAAGGCATACCGACCGTCATCCTCGGTGTCATCGCATTCTTTTATCTCGACGACAAGGTTCAGGACGCAAACTGGCTTAGCGAAAGCCAGAAGGCGGCAATCGAGAGAAAATTGCGGGACGAAGCACCGAAAGACGCGCTGCACTCCGCACTGGATGGCCTGCTGAATCCGAAGATTCTTCTCGTCAGCGGCATCTATTTCTTCTACACGATGGGGCTCTACGGTGTGAGCTTCTGGCTCCCGACGCTGATCAAGTCGAGCGGGGTCTCCGATCCGCTCAACGTCGGTTTGCTCTCGGCTATTCCGTATGCGGCGGGTGCCATTGCCATGATAGTGGTCAGCCAAAGCTCTGACCGCACCGGCGAGCGACGCTGGCACCTGATTGTGCCGGGCCTGGTAGGTGCGTTTGGACTCGCGATGAGCGTCTCATTCGCCCACTCGACTGTTCTCGCAATGATTGGCCTGACGATTGGAACGATGGGCGTGATGACGACGATTTCCCAATTCTGGGTGTTGCCACCGGCCTTCCTGGGGGGTGCCGCCGCAGCGGCCGGCCTCGCGTTGGCAAATTCGGTCGGCAGTATCTCAGGCGTGGTCAGCCCGTCTCTGATTGGGGTAATCAAAAACACAACGGGCTCCGCGGGTGCGGGCGTGCTGGTGCTCTCCGTCAGCCTGTTGGTCGGCGGCGCGATGGTACTTCTCGTTCCACCGACTCTCGTTAACTCCAACTCTAAGTAACTATCGCAGCAGACAAGCCGGCCGGAGCATCGCTGCCGGCCGGCAGCGCTAGAGGCAGGTGCGTTCGCTGTGCTTGATCGGCCTATCGCGTCGGGGAGCACTCAGCTTAGGTGACCGCCTCGCTCATGTGCTGGACCAGATTCTCTCGGGCAAATTCCGTGTGCTGGACGCTGAGTTTTGCCGCAAGCTCTTCATCGCCTTTTGCAATGGCATCTGCAATTGCGGCATGTTCGTCCCAGACCGTCTTGCGCTGGCCGGCAACCTGATGAACCGCGCCCATGACGCGCCGCAGGTGCATCCAATGCAGGCGTGCATTCTCGACAATGAGCGGATTGCCCGAGGCGGCGTAAATGGCGAGGTGGAACGCCATATCGGACTCGATCATTGCCTTTATATCCGAGCCCTTTGATAGCTTCCTGCCGGTCGCGATGAGCGTCTTGTCCAGCTTGATCTGCTTCCTGGCTGCGAGGCGGGCGGCAAGGCTATCGAGCGCGCCGCGTAGTTCGTAGAGGTGGCCGATCCGCTCCGCGTCCAGCGGTGTCACCTGAAGTCCCCGGCCAGGAGCGTCCTCCACCAGTCCATCCTTCTTCAGCAGCCGGAATGCCTGCAGGACCGGCGATCGGGAGACTGCCAGTTGCTCCGCGATTTCCTCCTGGACAATGCGTGTCCCAGGGGCGATGGAGCCCTCGCTGATGGCGTCGAGAAGAACACGGTAGACCTCGTCGACGTAATCTGTACGAGCCTGAAGTTTCAGAAGTTTTGCTGGCATGGCAACGGGTACTGTGGATACAGAATACCGCAAGCTTACCAGCGTGGGAGAAGTGTGCGAAGACGCGCGGGCATGCGCGAAGTCAAATAACCCGAACTCGGGCGGTGCATGATCATCTTGCCAGATGACGAACGGCTCCGGCCGGGATGAAATGGGGCTGGATTGCGGTCCGCGCTCGAATTCCGGCGCGGAACCGCCAGGGCCGGGATGGTGCTGGTATCCGCTACCGTCCGGTTATACCTGACGGAATGAAAGGCTGGCAAACCAGACAGGTATGTCGGATGTGAGGCCGCTCTTGTAGAGGACATCGGCCTCCACAACCTCCACGTCGAATGCGGCTCTCAATGCGTCGTGGCAGCGAGTCGCATCATTGCGTCCTTGTTGCACGAAGACAATAGCGGCAACGGCACAATAACGCTTCGCCTCGGCGATGGCGAAGGCCACGTCGTCACGTAATCGGTGCTCTGCGCAGTGGCTTGCGTCGCGGACCACCATTGAAAGTAGTCCCAGCGATGTCTTCCCAAGCACCCACTCCGCGTGAGGGACGCCGAAAGTGTCCAACTCGGTTGCTACCCGGATGAGACCGGTGAAACCGCTGAATCCGCTCTGGGCCTGCAGGACTTCGCGAGCGGTTTCCGGGATTTCGCCATCCGTCCACTGTGCCAGGGAAGGCGTGGGCCGTTGACTTCGGCCGAAAGAAAATCCGGTCTCGCCGATAAGAAATGGTTCGTCGAGCGTTGCGCTTGCCGAGTGTCTTGTCAGGAAGTCTGGCATGTTCATCGCGTCTCCATCACGTGTCTTTCTTGCGATAAATACAAAGTGTTTGGGAAATTCTGAATTATTTTTGAGTACGGAGCACCGTACTCTGTATCCAAATACTAGAATTGAATGCTTTCGTTGAACATACGTACAAACGCGATGTGGCACTCCCGCTCATGTTTCACGTAAGCCGTCGGCACTCACGGGAATGCGGGCGTTGCGCTCATCCAGGAGGTGGAAGGTCAGCGGGATTTGATTTCAGTGAGGTGGCCGCAGCCGTGAGCAAAGAAACCATAATGGAACAGATTCCTGCCATGCTATCCGCTGGTGAAGAGAGGATGTGGCAGCGAGCGGTGCCGGTTGTGAGGCGCATGAAGCGGATGACGTAGTAACCGGCACTCTGCCACTGAAGTACATCGAGGATGTGCCGCTGCCAGGACATGCGTCACGATTCGACTATGAAAGCTACGACCCTGGCAGGCATCTGCTGTTCATCGCGCATCTGGGGGACAGCGAAGTTGTCGTATTTGACTCGCTCGTGTCGCGCATCGTCGCGCGCATACCCGGAATCTCCACCGTGCACGGTGTTCTTGTCGTGCCTGAACTGTCCCGCGTGTATGCGTCGGCGACCGGCGCGAACGAGGTTGTCGCGATCGACGAGCGCACGCTGAAGATCACCGCCCGAGTGCCCGGCGGCGTCTATCCGGACGGCATGGCGTACGCGCCCGATGCGCGCAGGCTCTACGTTTCAGATGAAACAGGAGAGACCGAGACGGTGATCGATGTTCCGGGCAACCGGCGTGTCGCGACGATTCCGATGGGCGGAGAGGTTGGCAGTTCGCAATTTGATCCGGTTTCGCGACACGTCTTCGTCAACGTGCAAACGCGACGCCAGCTGGTGGAAATCGACCCGGCCACTAATACGATCGTTTCCCGTACCGACCTGCCGGGGGCGAAAGGCAATCATGGGCTGTTGATCATCCCGGAATCGCGACTCGCATTGATTGCCTGTGAGGACAACGATCGCCTGGTGGTGTTCGACATGCGAGGGATGAAGGTTATCGGCGCGTTCGACGTGGGCGGCGATCCGGATGTACTCGCGTTCGATTCCGCATTGCACATGGCGTACGTGGCCGGCGAGGCGGGCGTGGTGTCGATATTCAACGTGGGCACGTCCGGCGTGTCGAAGATCGGCGATGGCAGGGTCGGGCGCGAACGCGCATGTTGTGGCTGTCGATCCGCAGACGCATCGGTCCTGGTTTCCGCTCAAAAGTGTGGACGGCAATCCGGTGCTGAGGATCATGGCTCCGCAGTGAGGCCCCGAACATTCGGCAGGATGGTCGTCGTGATGGGCGGCGGCACTGAACGATCAATGAAATGGGGCGCTCGAAACCTTCAGTCCGGTGCTGAAAGTTTCGGCGTCTCACGCGCCACCTTCGCCTGTCGACGGGTCTTCTCATTGAGGATCTGATGGCGCCGATGGTCCGTCATCTTCTTCCAGCCGCGGATTTCGTCACGGGTTCGATAGCAGCCGACGCAAAGCCCGGTTTTGCCATCGAACGCACAGACTTCGATGCAAGGCGATCTGAATGCCATCGTTCAGGCGGCGGCGCGTGCAGGATTCACTTCTATGGTGAGATGCGACAGTCCCTTGAAGCGCTTGAGCGCCGCGCGGTAGAAGCCTGGGTTACGTTGCGCTTCCCGGGTGGCCACCGATACGATTGCACTCATGTGCCCCGGACCGACGCGCCATACATGGAGGTCGAGCACAGTATCGCCGTTGTCTTCGATGACATGACGGACGTTCTCAGCCATGCGCCTGTCCAGATTCATGTCGAGCAGGATGCCGCCCGTATCGCGCATCAAGCCCCGCGACCAGTTCGCAATCACCAGTGCGCCAATCACGCCCGCGAGCGGGTCCATCCAGACCCAGCCAAACGCACGCGCCAGCAATAGGCCGATGATCGCCAGTACGGAGACCGCAGCGTCGGCAATGACGTGAATGTGGGCCGATCGAATGTTGTGGTCACGGTTCGCGGCCGTCTGCGCGTCGTCGTGATCGTGCCCGTGTTCCTCGAATTCGATCTGATGTTCACCATCGGGCAGACGGACAACGGCCCTGAACGCGTGCGGCTCGGGAATGTCATCCTTCGACTCCAGATAGCCGCCGCAATCGGCAAATGCGAAGGTCTGATGCGCGCCGTCAGGGCGGATCGTCGTAACCGAAACAGTATCGGCGTTCAGTTTCGAGGAAGTCATGTCGGGCGTAATGCGGAAAACGGGTGGAACACCGTCCTCGAAAACCGACAAGGCAAAAACGCCAGCGCTACCGACGATGCGGTGCACCTCTTCCTCATGACCGTGTTCATGGCCGTGCCCATGTCCATGGCTGTGGCCATGATGGTTGCCGCTCAGCAGCCAGACACTCGCGAGATTGACCAGCAGGCCAAGCACGGCGATAGGGATGGCCTGACCGAAGTGGATGGGCACCGGCGAGAGAAAGCGCGATAGGGCTTCGTACGCAATGAGCAGGGCGATCATGGCGAGCACGATGGCGCTGGTGAATCCCGCGAGATCTCCCAGCTTGCCGGTGCCGAATACGAAGCGGGGATCGCCCGCATGCCTGCGGGCGTACGTGTACGCGAGCGCGGCAATCAGCATCGCGCCGGCGTGTGTCGACATGTGCAGGCCGTCCGCGACGAGCGCGAGCGACCCGAAAAGACCGCCACCGACTATCTCGGCCACCATCATCGCGCTGCACAGCGCAATCACCATCCAGGTTCTGCGCTCGTTGTCTTCATGGGCTGCACCCAGAAAGATGTGGTTCTGTCCCGCTCCGAAGGCGGTATCCTCGAACTCGCTCATGCTTCTCTCACTTGAAGTAGCTGTGGACCACTTCGATTAATTGCTCTGTCCCGCTGCCATGCTCGTCAGCCGGTTCTGCATCGACCAGGTGGGTGCGAATGTGGTCCTCAAGCACGACGGCGAGCAGGCCGTTCATGGCGCCGCGACAGCTCGTGACCTGCTGCAGTACCTCCATGCAGCCGCGCTCTTCCTCGAGCGCTCTTTCGATCGCTTCTACCTGCCCCTTGATTCGGCGGATGCGGTTAAGCAGCTTCTGCTTTTCGCGGATCGTATGGCTCATGTCCGTTCTCCCGTTTTCGGGTGGAGTGTAGCATTTATAGGGTAGGGGGGTATACTAAAATTGGGTAGTGCGATCAAGCGGTGTGCTTTTATAGTCGCCGCACTCTTCGGGGAGTAGCCGCTCCGGACGCGATGTCCGGAGGAGCGCGTCAACATACCTGTCGGCTTGATGGCGACATGGCGTGTGCAGCATAAGCCTAGCAAGACCAATGACGCGCATCACCGTCTGGCCGGGTCGCAGGGGGCGTGTCATCGAGTGTTGACTGCGCGGTCCGGTAAAGGCCTGCGAACTGCGCTGGCTATTACAGTCGATTCTTTGTAGGCATCGGAAGACGCATCAGCACATTGTCGGTCCGTGCGTTGCCGTCCTGCGACGCCCACAGTCGCGGTTCGCGGAGATTTGTCGGCTGTCGAAAGCTTGTGGCCCTATATGGCAACTCCGTTGGGCGTCGATGCGTTGAGGGGCCAAGAGAGTGCCATGGCTGACGACGTGGCCGACGCGACCTGGATACGAAGGTCGGTTGTCCAGGAGAAGCCGACGTTCGAACGTCCGGGTGAACGCGTGGGCGAACGTCCTTAGTTGGCCGGTTGCACCTGCTGGGATAGGGCACCCCAAAACTGCCACTGGCAAAGGTCCGATGCTTTCGAATGGCGGCTTCCGGTGCAGAGGGTGAACGCGTACAAGCGGCCATGAAGCGACATTCGTTTCCGCTGCTGATCAGACATTCATGCGTCGCCTTCAATCAGGTTGCGGCCATTCAAATTTGCACAGTGCGAACGCGAACTGTAGATCGGCGAGAGCGCTTATGCCTGTTGTTTCAGCTTTACAAACGCCAGAAGGCCTCGTGTCGACAGACGTCCCAGACCGCGGGGAATGTCCGCAGCAGACCAACGGGTGTAACCGCGCTTCCTGGATTCGGTTCGGTCACATCGTGGCTCCAAAAGGCCACGCCAGATTCGCTCGAACTGAACTTGGGTAGACTATGAAGCTCCGCATTCGAAACGCGCCTTCCCGTTCACAAGTTTCACCGGGCACCGGAAGAGCGCGACGATGCCGCGGTTTCGCGGACAAGGCCCGCCCGCGCTTTGGCTTCCTGGCAAAAATTCTGACGGACAGTAATTCGATGAAGGTGCTCATTGTCGAGGACGATCCGGCGATTGCGGCGAATCTGTACGACTACCTCGAAGAGAACGGATTCGAGGTCGATCTCGCCTCCAATGGCCAGACGGGGCTGGAGATGGCCATGGCCGACTCGTGGGACGCGATCCTGCTCGATCTGTCGCTGCCGCGCATGGATGGACTGACGCTGTGCCGCAAGCTGCGCGAAGAAGCGCACCGGGATACGCCGGTGCTGATGCTCACCGCAAGGGATGCGCTCGACGACAAGCTCGCCGGCTTCGTGCATGGCGCCGATGACTATCTGGTCAAACCGTTTTCGCTGCGCGAGGTGGGCGCCCGGCTCGGCGCGCTGATCAAGCGCTACTGGGGCGAGGTCGCCACGCAGGAACTTCGCTTCGGCGATGTGCGGCTCGATCTGACGACGCTCACGGTCGAGCGCGGCGGACGGATCGTCAAGTTGCAGCCGAAAGATCTGCAGCTGCTGCGTATCCTGATGCAAGCGCCGGGGCGCGTATTCGGCCGAACCGAGCTCGAAATGGAGGTCTGGGGCGACGAGCTGCCCGACAGCGACACGCTGCGCGCCCACATCTATACCCTGCGCAAGGCATTGACGCGGCAAGGCGAAGCGGAGCTGATCGAAACCGTCCACGGGCTCGGCTACCGGCTCGTCGCGCGTGACACCGATGCGACGTAGCCTCCGCTTCAAGGTCGCGCTGATGTTCTCGGCGCTCACGATCATCCTGCTCGCCGCGCAGGCGCTGGGCGTCAGGGTGCTTGCGGAAGCGCAGGAAGAGAAGCTCATCGCCGCGTTGATCCGTGATGACGTGGTCAGCGTGCTGCGAAGCTATCAGGCGAATCCGTCGCTGCTGCCGCCGTTCGACGAGCACTTGCAAGGCTATGTCTCGCCGGCGGACAAGTTCCGGCTCAGTCTGCCATCGAGTGTCGCGAGCCTGCCTGCCGGAACGCACGAGATCATCGTCGGGGGCCAGGAGATCCATGTTGCAATCGTCTCTTTCCAGGGCACGCGGCTCTACCGCATCTACGACTTCAGCATCTACGAAACGCATTTCAAGGAGGTGATCGACGCGCTCATGGCCGGCACGGGCGTGTTCGCGCTGCTGACGGTCTGGCTTTCGTTCGGCGTTTCAGGAATGCTGGTGCGCCAGGTCGCCAGCCTGGCGCGTCAGGTCAAGGGGCTCCGCCATGAAGGCACCGGCTCGATCGATCCCGGCGGATATGACGAAGCCGAGATCGCCGGACTGGTCGAAGCCTTCAACGACTACCATCGGCGTATGGCCGACATGATCGCGCGCGAGAAGGATTTCACCGGCAACGTCAGCCACGAGCTGCGCACGCCGCTCACCGCAGTCAAGACCAGCTGTGAGCTGCTCGAACAGGACCCCGCCATCGGCGGCAAGTCGCGCGCCCGGCTTGCGCAGATCAACCGCGCGGCGGACGGCATGCACGAGCTCGTCGATGCGCTGCTGATGCTCGCCCGCGACGATTCCACCCAGCGCATCGAGCCGGTCGAACTCGCGCACATGATCGGGACCACGCTGACGCCGTTTGCGGATCGCTTTGTGAGCAGCGGCGTGCATACGATAAACGACGTCGACAGCCGCATTCAGGTCAACGCGAACTCTTCCGCTCTGGCGATCGTACTGTCGAACCTGATCGACAATGCCGGGCGCTACACCGATCGGGGTTGCATACGCTTTTCGTACGCTGACGGCTGGCTGCACATCGAAGACACCGGCGCGGGCATTTCCGAAGAAGCGTTGCCGCACGTCTTCGACCGGTTCTACCGTGCCGCGCAGGGGCAGACTGAACCGCAGGGTTTCGGGATTGGCCTGTCGATCGTCAAGAAGATCTGCGACCGCTACGGCTGGGCGATCCAGCTCGAAAGCGCGGAGCGCCAGGGCACTCGCGTGTCGCTGAGCCTGCCCCTGGCGGGCCTCGAAGGCTGATCCGCCACCCTGTTGACGAAAATTTCACAACCGGTTGCGTAGCATCCGGGTCTGAAGCTGCCCAAAGCACACGGCGGCAAGACCCATGGATGCAGGAATGCGCCGAGCAATACTCATTGTCCTAACACTGCTGGCCGGCTGTGCGACCTATCACGCACAGCCGATCGCGCCCGCCCAACTGGCCCGCCAGTTCGAGCAACGCTCGCTCGCGAGCGATGACCTGCGCGCATTTCTTGCGAAGGCGCTCGGTCACGAGATCCAGCCGTGGCCCGTCGCCCGCTGGAACCGGCAGATGCTCACGCTGGCGGCCTGGCACTACAGTCCGGCGCTCGACGTCGCGCGCGCCCAATGGGGCACCGCGAAAGCCGGCGTGCAGGTCGCCGATGCCATTCCGAACCCGGTACTGCAGTTGCCGTTCCAGTTCGCGACACCCAATCCCGGACCGGGGGCGCCGTTCATCTGGGGTCCCGCCCTCGACATTCCGATCGAGACCGCGGGAAAACGCGGTTACCGAGTCGATCAGGCCTCGCATCTGTCGGAATCCGCGCGTCTGACGATCGGCAACGAAGCGTGGAAAGTCCGTGGCCAGGTCCGCGATGCGCTGCTCGCGCTGTATGCCGCGCGCGTACGCGCTGAATTCCTGTCGCGCAAGGCACAGGCGCTGGAGCAGATCGTCCGGATGGTCGGAAAGCGACGCTCGGTCGGCGAGAACTCGGGACCGGACGTCGACGCGGTCGTCCTCGTGGCGACGCAGGCTCAGGCTGATTTGGCCGCGGCCCAAAGCGCCCGGCAGGATGCGCTCGCGCAGTTGGCGTCGGCGATCGGGGTGCCGGTGTCCGCGCTCGACGGCGTCCAGTTCGACCTCGACGAGTTGGGTACCGCGCCGGCCGCTCCGCCGGCCGCTGAAGCACGGCGCGACGCCATTTTTCATCGCGCCGATCTCCTGGCGTCGCTCGCTGACTATGCGGCCGCCGAATCGGCGCTGCAACTCGAAGTGGCCAGGCAGTATCCCGACATTCACCTCGGCCCCGGCTACACGTACGACACCGGCACGCACAAGATCGGCTTCGGGATTGCCGGCATCACCTTGCCGATTTTCGACCAGAACCAGGGGAACATCGCGCAGGCCGAGGCCAAGCGCAAGGAAGCGGCGGCCCGTACGGCCGCCCTGCAGGACGCGATCCTCGGCGATCTGGATCATGCCCTCGCGCGCTATCGGGCGAGCCTTGACGCGGTGCAGCTCTCCGCCCGGCACCTCACGACCGCGCGACATCAGCTCGACAGTCAGGCGGCGGGCTTTGCCGCCGGTGACACCGACCGTCTGACGCTCACGCAGGCGAAAGCCGACTACGAAGCGAACGAGATGACGCATCTGGATGCCGTCGTCGCCGCGCGACAGGCGGCCGACGCGCTCGAGGATGCCATGCAACGGCCCCTCGAACCCGAGCCGGCGAGCGAATCTCTGACCGAACAGGAATCACGGTGATGAAATACCGGTTGCTCTTCTTTGGCGTCGTCACCATCGCGCTGGCCGCCGGCGCGGGCTGCTACATCCATGCGGCGCTTGGCGCCCAGCCAGCGGCAACGCCCGCGACCGCGCAGGCGGCGCCCCAGCTGGATGTTCAGACCGTCAACGGCGAAACCGTGGTGACCGTCAGCCCCGAGGTTCAACGCGCGAGCCACATCGAGGTTGCGCCGCTCGCGCTCGCCACGGTGCAGCCTGACAGCACCGCATGGACAACGGTGGTCGATCTGCAGCCGCTCTTCGATCTGCGCAACCGGCTGGCCGCCGCGCGCGCTGATCTCGACACGCTCACCGCCCAAGCCGGCAATTCCCATACGCAGTATGAACGCAGCAACGTGCTGTTCGAGGACGACCGCAACGTCTCCCAGAAAAGCCTGCAGGATGCGCGCACAGCGATGCAGGCGGATCAGGCGAAGCTCAAGTCAGCCAGGGCGGCAGTCAGCGGGCTGGAAGCAACGATGCGCGAGCAATTCGGTGATGCGCTCACGCGCGCGTCGACAGACGCTTCGTCGGCGCTGTTCCAGCGGCTGCTGTCGGGCAGCACGGCCGTGCTGCGTGTGACGCTGCCCGCGGGATTCAAGGGCGCGGCGCCGGAACGTATCACGGTCGACACGCCGGACGGACAGGCGCTCGCTGCAACGAAGCTTTCCGCATCGCCGCTCGCCGACCCGTCGGTGCAGGGCATTCCGTGGTTTTACGCGGTGGACCGCGCACTGCCCGTCGGCACCCGCACGAGCGCGCACGTCCCGACTTCAGCGGCCGCCTCGCAGCGGCTCGTCGTGCCCAATGCAGCCGTCATCTGGTACGGCGGGCAGCCATGGGCCTACGTGCAGACGGCACAGGATCACTTCGCGCGGCGCTATGTGCCGGCAGGCGACGAGAGCGATCAGGGCTTTCTCGTGAACGCCGGGTTTCATGCCGGGGACCGCGTCGTCACTCAAGGCGCCCAACTGCTGCTTTCCGAGGAACAGAAGCCTCGCGGCATCAGGACGGCCTGCAAGGACCCGCCCGAGTGCGACGACTGATCCGTCATCTCGCCTGGCACGATACGAACCCACCGACTGCTCATGCTTAACGCAATTATCCGGTTCTCGCTGCGCTTTCGCGGCGTGATCTATGCGCTGGCCGTTATCATGGCCGGCTACGGTCTCTATTCGCTCACCCGCGCGAAGCTCGATGTGTTTCCGGAGTTTGCTCCGCCCATGAGCATTGTGCAGACCGAGGCGCCCGGCCTCACCAGCGAGCAAGTGGAGACGCTCGTGACGCAGCCGATCGAGAACGGCCTCGGCGGCATGGTCGGACTGCAGTCGATGCGCTCCAGATCGATGCAGGGCCTGTCCGCCATTACGCTCGTATTCGACGACCATGCGAACGTGATGCAGATCCGCCAGCTGGTCTCCGAGCGGGTGAGCGCGCTCGCGGCGAGCCTGCCTGCGGGCGTCATGCCGCCGAAGCTGCTGCCGCTCACCACCACGACCAGCGTGGTACGCACGATTGGACTCACCTCGAAGAAGCATTCCCTGATGGGGCTGTACGACATCGCGCAGTGGACCATCAGGCCGCAGTTGCTCAGCGTGCCAGGCGTGGCGGACGCCATCGTCTTCGGCGGACAGACGCGTCAGCTTCAGATTCAGGTTGATTCCGCCAAGCTGATGCGCTACGGCCTCACGATGCAGGACGTATTGGCCGCGGCGCGCGTATCGACCGGCGTGCGCGGCGCGGGCTTCATCGAGAACGATAACCAGCGCATCGCCGTCAACGCCGACGGCCAGATCACGACACCCGACAAGCTCGCCGCGATCGTCCTGCACTGGAGCAATGGCGCCGCCGTTCGACTCGGCGATGTCGCAACGGTGAACTGGGGTGCGGCGCCCGCGATGGGCGCGGCCTCGATCATGGGGCAGCCCGGCGTGATGCTGGTGCTGGAGAGTCAGTACGGCACCAACACGATGGCGGTGACGAAGCACATCGAGAAAACCCTGTCGGCGCTGCAGCCGGTGCTCCAGAAAGAGGGGGTGGACGTGAACGCCGATGTGTTCCGGCCGGCGAACTTCATCGATGCATCGATCAGTCATCTGCGCGCGGCGCTGTTCGTCGGCGCGGCGCTGGTGATTGTCGTCCTTTTCCTGTTTCTCCTCAACGTACGCACCGCGGTGATCTCCGCGGTGGCTATTCCGCTTTCGCTGCTCGTTGCCATCATCGTGCTGACCTCGTTCGGCGTGAGCCTGAACACCATGACGCTCGGCGGTCTTGCGATTGCGCTGGGCGAGGTCGTCGATGACGCGATCATCGATGTGGAAAACATCTACCGCCGCTTGCGGGAGAACCGCGGCTTGCCGAAGCCGCTGCCCGCGTTTCGCGTGGTGTTGCGTGCGTCGCTCGAAGTCCGCAGCGCCGTGGTGTTCGCCACCTTCATCGTGATGCTGATCTTTCTGCCCGTGCTGACGCTTTCAGGCGTCGCCGGCAAGCTGTTCGCGCCGCTCGGCATCGCCTATATCCTCGCCGTGCTCGCGTCACTCTGCGTGGCGCTGACGCTCACGCCCGCGATGGCGCTCGCGCTGCTGGTGCGCGGCCCATTGCCGGAACGCGAACCACGGCTGATCGCGCGCATGAAGGCCGGGTACGTGGCAATGCTGGTGAAAGTGGAGCAGCGCGTGAAAACGGTCATGGTCGTCGTCGCACTGATGTGCGTCGCGGCGCTTGCTTCGGTGCCGTTCATGAGCGGCAACTTCATTCCGGAACTGCGCGAGGGCCACTTCATCGTCCATATGGGCCTGGCTCCCGGCACGTCGCTCGCCGAGTCGATGCGTATCGGCACGCAGGTTTCGCATGCGCTGATGGAGGTCCCGGGCGTTCGCCTGGTCGCTCAACGCGCGGGTCGCGCCAACGAGGTTGTCGATCCTGTGGGTGTGCAGCTCTCCGAGTTCGAGGTCGATCTGAAGCCGATGAGCGCATCGGACCAGAGCTGGGCGCTCTATCGCATCAATCAGGCACTGGCGCGCTTCCCCGGGCTCACCACGTCCGTCAACACGTTTCTGGTCGAACGCATCGACGAGACGATTTCAGGTGTGACCGCCCCGGTCGTGGTCAACGTGTTCGGCGACGATCTGGATGTGATCGATCGCAAGGCCCAGGAGATCGCACGCGTGCTCGGGTCGGTTCGGGGCGCGGCAAGCGTGCGGGTGGAATCGCCGCCCGGGATTCCGGAACTGGATGTGAAGCTCAAGCTCGATCAGTTGAACCGCTACGGTTTCAGGCCGGTGGAGGTGCTCGACGCGATCCAGTCCGCGTATCAGGGCACGACGGTCTCACAGATCTATCGCGGTAGCCGCACATACGACGTGGTTGCGGTGCTGGCATCTCAGGATCGAGCGACACTGGACAGTGTCGGGGCGCTGATGATGCGCAATCCGGACGGACTCGCCGTGCCGCTGCGCGATCTCGCGACGATTCGCCAGGTCTCGGGCCGCTATCAGATCACCCACGACGGTGGGCGGCGCATGCAGACGGTGTCGGTCAATCTCGGCAGTCGGCGCGTGAGCGATTTCGTCTGGGACGCACAGGCGCGCATCCGCCATGAAGTCAGCATGCCGCCTGGCACGTACGCGGTATTCGCGGGCGAAAGCGAAGCGCGCGCCCAGTCGCAGCATGACTTGCTGGTCTACGGCGCGATGTCGCTCGTCGGCATTGCGCTGCTGCTGTTCCTGGCTCTCAAGAGCCGCAGGGGCGTGCTGCTGGTCATGGCCAACCTGCCTTTTGCGCTTGTCGGGGGCGTGCTGGGTGTGGTGTCGACGGGCGCGAACCTGTCGCTCGGCAGCATGGTGGGGTTCGTTACACTGTTCGGCATTTCCCTGCGCAACTCGATCATGCTGATCAGCCACTACGCTCACCTCGTACAGGTGGAAGGACAGCCATGGAACCCCGGTACCGCCGTTCGCGGCGCGTCCGAGCGTCTTGTCCCGATCCTGATGACCGCGCTCGTCACCGCGCTGGCGCTGCTGCCGCTCGCCGTGACGAGCGGCGCGGCCGGCAACGAGATCGAGGGGCCGATGGCGATCGTGATCCTCGGCGGGCTGATTACCTCTACCGCGCTGAATCTGATCGTGCTGCCGACGCTGGCATTGCGCTACGGACGTTTCGAGCGCGATGAACTTGCTGAGCCGGCCGCCGTCGGCGGCGCGATCGCGGAGCGGTGATGTCCATCCATACCTTGCTGATGTCGCTCAAAGCAACCAGGGGAACTGGTCCTGTCGTTTAACCTACCAGCGGCGCAATTCGTGGCGAGGTCTACGGTGTACAGAGGCGTTTCAGCATGGTTGCTGGACAACTATCTCTCTGACGCGCTGCGGGATGAAGGCATGGCGTTTGAAGTAGGTTAGGTCAGTTGGTCGTTTAGCAGGCTAAGGACAAATCGCGCTCTCGAAGCTTTCACCGAGCGAAGGTTGAAGAAGCCGATAAGAACGGCGAATATCGATCTCTGCGCGCCCACGCTGCAGTATACGAGCGCAGACCAGAGAATCAGTGCGTAGCGAATTGCTTTCGTCGACCCGGGGGATCAGTCTCTCTGATTGTGGTCTTGGCACCGGCTGGCTTTGTCAGGACCGCGTTGGAAAATGCCTGACGGTATCGGATGCGGTGTCGTCACCACCGATCGTGTCGAGGTGCGCCATCTTCGCGATTTTTTGAGCAAAGTTGGCACTGATTCTCCATTGCAGTCCGTAGAGAGGCGGTACGTGCCGGCAGTATTCTTCGGTATCGGCGACGGTATCGTGGCAATGTGAACCGGCGGAACGGCCGCCCATACAAGGGGCCCGCCCGCCTGTTGACAATCGAGTGGGAATAAATCAGGATCAGGACGTTGTTCCTGAACTACCGCCAACCTGCAAGACAGGTTGGCGGTAGAAGCGGCGACAAAAACCAAGAACCCGGATTAACACCGTCCCATTTACCATCCCGACTTAAACCACCGTCCGGTCTGAAACCACGTCGACCCGAGTCCGAGCCGACGTTCGACACATCGCATCACATAACCCACCCCCACTACCGCACCAACCCAGCATATACCTCCGAGGCGGTAGCCCGACATGACGCGTGAACGCGATGCTGAACGTACTCGCCGAGCTATAGCCAACCCGCTGCGCTACATCCGCAATGCTGGCTTTCTGCCGCAGCAGGCTCTCGGCCAACGCCATGCGCCACGCGAGCAGATATTCCATCGGCGCGAGCCCCACGGTCTGACTGAAGCGTTTGAAGAACGCCGAGCGCGAGAGCGCGGCCTCTTTGGCCAACTGCGCGACCGTCCAGGGCTGGGCGGGACTCTCGTGCATCCGCCGTATCGCGGCGGCGAGGCGCTCGTCGGCTAATCCGCGCAAGAGGCCAGGGGATGCGCCGGTTCTCGCCGTGGAGCGCAGCGTTTCGATCAGCAGCACTTCCAGCAGGCGTTCCAGGATCATGTCGCGTGCGGGGCGTCTCGCACGCGATTCGTCGTTGACGAGTTCCACGAGTGCCGTCAGCCGCTTCTCGCCGCGCACATGCACGAGTTGCGGAAGCAGCGAGACAAGCAAGGCCGTATCCGGCGAACCGAAAACGCAGTAACCGACCAGCCAGCGCGCATTGGGCGAGCCGCTTTCGTTTCCGAGACGGAATTCGCCGTCGGCTAAGGCGATGGGCTCGGTGTCGAGGTCCTCCGCTGTCGCCGGGTCGAGACTCGACATCGTGAAGCCATGCGCCGAGGGAACCAGCGCGAAATCACCTGCCACGAGCGTGATCGGCTCATGGCCGTCGACGGCAAGGCGACACGAGCCGCCGAGCAGCGCGCAGTAGAAGGGGCGGCCCGCTTCCGTGCGGCGAACGCGCCAGGCCCCGGCGCCACTGACCACTTTCGAGAACGCGGCCCTCGGCTGAAGCAACGTGACCACCTCGGCAAGCGGGTCGATCATGGTGGACGAATGAAGGCGAAATGTGGACCTTTGATTGTAGGCAGTCCGCGTCCGCGCGTCTATTGTGTCGGTTCCACAGACAAACCGGGATCACGCATGGGAACCATCCTCATCACAGGCTGTTCGTCCGGCTTCGGCCTCGAAATCGCCCGATACTTTCTCGATCGCGACTGGAAGGTCATCGCCACGATGCGCACGCCGCGCGAGGGCGTGCTGCCGCGCTCCGAGAATCTGCGCGTGCTGGCGCTCGACGTCACCGACCAGGACAGCATTCGCCGCGCCGTGGATGCCGCCGGGCCGATCGACGTGCTGGTCAACAACGCCGGCATCGGTCTGCTGAATGCCTTTGAAGGCACCTCGATGGATACGGTGCGCGAGGTCTTCGAGACCAATACGTTCGGCACGATGGCGATGACCCACGCCGTGCTTCCGCAATTCAGGCAACGCCAGGCAGGGGGCATCGTGAATGTCACCTCGAGTGTGACGTTCAAGCCGCTGCATCTGCTCTCGGTGTACACCGCCAGCAAGGCGGCGATCAACGCGTTCACCGAATCGCTGGCGCTGGAACTTGAGCCGTTCAACGTGCGCGTCAACCTCGTGTTGCCGGGGCGAGCGCCGGAAACCCGTTTCGGGGAAAACGCGCGAGCCCGGATGGGCGGCATTCCCGATGCCTACGCCGATCTGGCGCAGAGCGTCTTCGCGGGATGGGCGCAGTCGTCCGGGTCTGTCACTCAGGCGCTGGATGTGGCGGAAGCGGTGTGGCGCGCGGCGAACGACCCGTCGAGCACGATTCGTTTGCCCGCCGGCGCGGACGCGGTGGCGTTGGCCGCGCTGAGTCCGGCGGCGGTAGCGTAAGCGCGAGGCGCAAGCAGCACCGTGACGGCATGGTCGCGCAATCGACGGCATCGCGGTTCGACGCCGTTGCCGATGAGGCCATGCCGCCGCTACCACCCCTTCCATGACATTCCGGTGTCCGAGCCGTGACCACGCCGCATCAACCGGCCACGAACCGGCTACCAACCGGCCGCCCACCGAACCTCACCTCGCACCCCCCAAAGAACGATCCGCCAATTTCCCCGCCATTCCATGCCTCATCGCGCGAGTCGCCCTGACGATCCCGCGCATTCACTTCTCTGTCACCACACGTCACTACTGTGATGCGGATTGGCGAGCCCTGCGCTCACGATCGCCTGGCTCCGCAAAGAGCCGACCCGCACGCTAACGAGTCATGGAGAAAACGATGATGGATGGCCGTGTCGATCAAGGCTTAGACGTTCTCGAAACGCTGTACGGGCGCTATTGGCAGGGCGGCGAAGCCCTGCTGCGCGCCTTCGCCGACCAGCGTAAATTCGGCAATACCGTGTCGGAAGTGGCGTGGAACCAGGCCAGCCGCGTGCGCCACGCGGCCGCCGCTTTCGCCGACGAACTGCAGCACGGCATCGAGCACGAGCTAAAGCAGTTGCACGCGCGGGCCTCGAATGCACCGGCCAGCTGGATGGCCGACTGGATCGGCTACCTGACCGATGCCGTGCAGCGCCAGGTGCTGATGCTCGACACGTTGCGCCAGCGCGGCAACAACTACGTCGAGCATCTGAAGGCGGGCATGCCGCCGGTGCTCGACTTCCAGTACGAACTCCTGATCGACGGCCGCGAACTGGCGTTGCCGGTCAACTATTCGCTCGTGCGCATCGTTCCGCCGGCGGACGTGACGATCGACGACGACAAGCAGCCGTTTATGATTATCGATCCGCGCGCGGGCCACGGCGCCGGCATCGGCGGCTTCAAGCCGGACAGCCAGGTCGGCGAGGCCTTCAAGGGCGGCCATCCGGTCTACTTCGTCGTGTTCCGCCCGGTGCCGGAACCCGGCCAGACCATGGCCGACGTGCGCGACGCCGAAGTCGAATTCCTGCGCGAGATCGCGCGCCGTCATCCGAACGCGCACCGGCCCGCGGTGATCGGCAACTGCCAGGGCGGCTGGGCCGCAATGCTGCTCGCGGCATCGGCGCCGGAGCTGGCCGGTCCGGTCGTCGTCAACGGCGCGCCGATGTCGTATTGGGCGGGCCGCACCGGCGAGAACCCGATGCGCTACACGGGCGGCCTGTCCGGCGGCGCACTGCCGGCGCTCGTCATGTCCGACCTCGGCAACGGCGTGTTCGACGGCGCGTGGCTCGTGCTCAACTTCGAGGGTCTCGACCCGGCCAACCATCTGTTCAAAAAGTACTACCACCTGTATTCGCACATCGACTCGGAAGCGTCGCGCTATCTCGGCTTCGAGCGCTGGTGGGGCGGCTTCCATCTGATGAACGAGGCCGAAATCCGCTGGATCGTCGAGAACCTGTTCGTCGGCAACCGGCTCGCGCGCGGCGAAGCGCGGCTCGGCGGCGAGGTCATCGACCTGCGCCGCATCACCTCGCCGATCGTCGTGTTCGCCTCGCATGGCGACAACATCACGCCGCCGCAACAGGCGCTCAACTGGATCGCGGACCTCTACGCGAACGTCGACGAGATCAAGATGCGCGGCCAGCGCATCGTGTACATGATCCATCAGTCGATCGGCCATCTCGGCATTTTCGTATCGGCGAAGATCGCCACGCGCGAGCACGACGCGATTACCGAGACGCTGCGCGCCATCGACGGCCTGCCGCCCGGCCTCTACGAAATGAAGCTCGACGATGCCGCCGACCGCGTGCATATCCGCTTCGAGGCCCGCACGATCGACGATCTGCTCGGCATCGACGACGGCCGCGACGACGAAGCGCTGTTCGCGTCCGTCGCGCGTCTGTCGAAAATGGGCACCGAGCTATACGAGCTGGCCGTGCGTCCGTTCGTGCGCGCGGCGGTCACGCCCGAGTCCGCGCAGGCCGCGCGCGATTTCCAGCCGATCCGTCTGCGCTGCAGCCTCTTCTCGGACCAGAATCCGCTCATGAAGCCGGTCGAGGCGTGGGCTGCGACGGCACGTGCGCAGCGTCAGCCCGTCGATCTGGACAATCCGTTCGCGGCGTTCGAGCGCATCGGCGCGCTCGTCGTCGAAAACCAGCTCAATCTGTATCGCGGCATGCGCGACGGCTGGCGCGAAACGGTCTTCCATGCGATCTACGGCTCGCCGCTGATGAAGGGCATCGGCCACCACGAATTGCAGGGCGCGGAGCATCGCCGCGGCAAGGACCTGCGCGCGCTGCCGGAAGTGCGCGCCGCACTCGAGGCGATGACCGAAGGCGGCGCGGCCGAGGGCGCGGTGCGCATGCTCGGGCTGATGTCGAAGGCGCGCGGCTATCTGCGCCGCTCGCGCATGGAACGCGTGCTCGACATGCTCACGCATACCGACCGGTTCGGCCATTTCGACGAAGCGGCGCTCGCGAAGCTGCTGCGCCAGCAGCAGATCATCGTCGATCTGGAGCCGCAGCAGGCGCTTGCCACGCTGCCGCTGTTGCTCGACACGGAAGACAAGCGCCGCACGGCGCTCGCCGCCGTGGTCGACGTCTCGGGTTCCGTCGAGACGATGCATCCGGCCGCGCTGGTGCTGCTGCAACGCTTCCAGCAGATGCTTGGCATGCAGGGGGCCGCAGCGCTTGCAGCCGGTCCTGGACCGGCGGCGCTGACGGGCCCGGTCGCGCAGACCGTGGTTGCGGCAGACCTGGCCACGGACGCGCAGGCGGCTGGCCATCCCGCGCTCGCCGTTGGCGGTACGCCGGTGCCGCGCGCGCCGAAGATCGAGCCGCGCGCCCACGGCGAACAGCCCGACGATCTCGAAAGCCTCGCGGGTGTCGGCCCGCGCATGGCGGAGAAGCTGCATCAACTGGGTATCGAGTGTTACGCGCAACTCGCGGCGCTGGAGCCGGAAGAGGCGGCATGGCTGGACCTCAAGCTCAATGCGCGCGGCCGCGTGATGCGCGAGGGCTGGATCGAGCAGGCGCGGGCGCGCCTGAACGGCCACGCGACGGACTAACCTGGATCACCTGAAACGACGAGGACGAGCGCCATGGAAGAAAGCCACAGCAACAGGACCTGGGACGAACTGCATGCCGGCGACGAAGCCGTCGTCGAGCGCGTCGTCGCGGAGCGCGACATCGTGCTGTTCTCGCATGCGTCGGGCAATCTGAATCCGATGCATATGCCCGGCATCGACGTCGATGGCGACGGCAAGAGCGACACGGTCGCGCCGTCGATGTGGATCGGCTCGCTGGTCTCGGCCGTGCTCGGCAATCTGCTGCCGGGCGCAGGCACGCTGCTGCTCGCGCAACAGTTCGAATTCGGCGAGCGCGCGCGCGTCGGCGATACGTTGCGGGTGACGGTGCGCGTGCTCGAGAAGCATGAGCGTCCGCGCGCGATGCTCGAATTCCGCGTCGAGGTGGTCGACGGCGAGATGGTCGCGCAAGGCCGCGCGGAAGTGCTCGCGCCGCTGCATCGCGTCGTGACCAACGAAGCGGACCGCCCCGCGCTGCTGATGGACCAGCACGATCACTTCACGCGGCTCATCGAGATCGCGGCGAGTCTGCCGCCGCTGCCGACCGCCGTCGTGTGGCCCGACGATCCGAACTCGCTGCGCGGCACGCTGCTGTCGATGCGCCGCGGCCTCATCACGCCGGTGCTGATCGGCGCGCGGGCGCGTCTGGAAGAAGCGGCGGCGGAGTGCGGCGAAGCGCTCGGCGAGGTGCCCGTCATCGACGCGGCCGATCACGAGGCGGCCGCCGCGAAGGCCGTGCAGCTCGTCCACGCGGGCGAGGTGCGCGCGATCATGAAAGGCAACGTGCATTCCGACGAACTGCTCGCGCACGTCGTGAAGAAGGACGGCGGCCTGCGCTCGGGACGGCGCATCTCGCATGTGTTCGTGCTCGACGTGCCGACGCTCGATCATCCGCTCTTCGTCAGCGACGCGGCCATCAACATCGCGCCCGATCTGCCGACCAAGGCGGACATCGTGCAGAGCTCGATCGATCTCGCGCGCGCGTGCGGCGTGCCGTTGCCGCGTGTGGCGGTGCTCTCGGCCGTGGAGACGGTCAACGTGAGCATCCCTTCGTCGCTCGATGCGGCGATACTCGCGAAGATGTCGGATCGCGGCCAGATCACGGGCGGGCTCGTCGACGGCCCGCTCGCGATGGACAACGCCATCGACGCCGCCGCGGCGCGCACGAAGAAGATCGTGTCGCCGGTCGCGGGCGCGGCGCAGGTGCTGATCGTGCCGAATCTGGAAGCGGGCAACATGCTGGCCAAGCAGCTGACGTTCGTCTCGCGCGCCCAGCCGGCCGGGCTCGTGGTCGGCGCGCGCGTGCCGGTCATGCTGACGAGCCGCGCCGACAACGACCAGGCGCGCCTCGCGTCGTGCGCGGTGGCGATTCTTTACGACCACTGGCGGCGCGAAGGCACGAGCGCGGTGACGGCCGCGGACGCAATGGCCGCGGACGTGACGGCGGA
Organism: Paraburkholderia sp. Ac-20342; assembly: GCF_017104985.1. NCBI lineage: Bacteria > Pseudomonadati > Pseudomonadota > Betaproteobacteria > Burkholderiales > Burkholderiaceae > Paraburkholderia > Paraburkholderia sp. Ac-20342. The sequence continues at coordinate 24,165 of NZ_JAAGPQ010000066.1, forward strand.
CAACGCTAGGGAGAATCTGTCATGAGCGCCGCACTGCGGCAGGACACCGCCGGCGCCGCGCTGCTCACGCTCAACGCCGGTTCCTCGTCGATCAAGTTCGCGCTCTACGACGTGGACGGACTGCGACGGCGCGCGACCGGGCTCGTCGAGGCGATCGGCGGCGCGTCGCGTTTCAAGGCGAAGGACGACGGGCAGCATCAGTGGGACGCCTCGATCGACGCGCCGAACCATGTCGATGCCTTGCAGGCCATCATCGAATGGATCGCCCGCGAGATGGCCGGCGCGGTCATCAGCGCGATCGGGCATCGCGTCGTGCATGGCGGCATGCTGTTCGATCGGCCCGTGCTCATCACGAACGAGGTGATCGCGCAGTTGCGCTTGCTCGTGCCGCTCGCGCCGCTGCATCAGCCGCACAACCTCGCCGGCATCGATGCCGCGCGCGAGGCGTTCGGCGAGGTGCCGCAGGTCGCGTGCTTCGATACGGCGTTTCATCGCGCGCATCCGTTTCTGAACGACTGCTTCGCGCTGCCGCGCGAGCTGTTCTATCAGGGCGTGCGCCGTTATGGCTTTCACGGGCTCTCGTACGAGTACATCGCGGATTATCTGCGCGTGCATTACCCGCATCATGCACGGGGCCGCGTGCTGGTCGCGCATCTGGGCAACGGCGCGTCGATGTGCGCGATGCGCGACGGCCGCTCGATCGCCTCGACGATGGGCTTCTCCGCGCTCGACGGCCTGCCGATGGGCACGCGCTGCGGCCAGGTCGATCCCGGCGTGCTGCTGTATCTGATGCAGCAGGGCATGGATGCGCAGGAAATCTCGACGATGCTTTACGAGCGCTCGGGGCTGCTCGGGCTGTCGGGCGGCGTGTCGAACGATATGCGCGTATTGCTGGCGTCCGGGAGTCCCGAGGCGAACGAGGCGATCGCCTATTTCGTGTCGCGCATCCGGCGCGAAGTCGGCGGGCTCGCGGCGGCGCTCGAAGGGCTCGATGCGATCGTGTTTACGGGCGGTATCGGCGAGAACGCGGCGCCGATTCGCGAGCGGGTGCTGGCCGGCATGGCGTGGATCGGCGTCGAGATCGACGAGGCGCGCAACCATGCCAACGAACGGGTGATCTCGTCCCATCTGTCGCGGGTGCTCGCGCTGCGCGTGCCGACCGACGAGGAAGGCATGATCGCGCGGCATACACTGAATACGGCGCGGATTGCGCCGGAAATCGCGGCGGTTTCGGAAGCGGCTCGGTGAGGCAGGGGATGCGGCGAGGGACGAGGCGATAAGCGGGTCTAGGGGCCGGCGGGGTGTGTGAGACTTGATCTCCCTTCGGCCCCTGCCTGAAGCGCCGGGATCGCCCGAAGCCCTTGAAGCGCGCCGCCGCTGCGCCGGTCCGCTCCGCCGTCAGAGATCGGCGCTCGACAGCGTGATCCGTTCACCGGTGATCGGCAGTACTTTCTGCTCGACGGCCTGCAAAAGCCGGCGCTTGCCGAGTTCGAACGCGAGCATCAATTGCTTCGGCGTCTCGTTCGCCGCGCCGAGTTTTTCGCGGACCGTTTCGGCAGGGAGCGCGAAGGCGCAGTATCCCCAACCGAAGGCGTAGGCCGAAAACCAGAGTGTCGCGTCGCCGGAAAGTTGGGGGGCCGTCAGGTTCATCAGGGGTGGGTTCATGGCTGTCGCTCGCCTGGCCGATGGGAATAGTGCGTGATTCTCGCATAGCCGATTGACGTGGACCGTTTTCATGGAACGGCCCACCGGCTCATCTCCAGTTATCCTGACTGTTGGGCTGGCTTCGAAGCGTGGCCCGCGATCGCCCTGGCTTGGGCGATCGCGGCCCGAAGTGACGCTGACGTCGAAGCGAATGTCAAAGCGGATATCGAAGCGTCCGCGACCGGCTGCCGCAGCACCGGTCTTGCCGCCGACGCCTCGCGCCAACTCCGCTCAGGCCGCGTCCTTTCTTTCCGTATGCAGCACCAGTTCAGGCACGCTTCGTTCGGATTCCGGAACCGAACCGGATGGCCGATGCACATCGTGCGTCACGAAGCCCTGTTCGCGGCTCGGCACATCGAACCACTCCCGATGGGCAAACGAAGCGCGAATGTCGTCGAGACCGCTCTCCCAGTGCTCCTGCATCGTGTCCATGCTGAACTCGTAATCCTTGTAGTGACCCTCGTACGGCTTGTTCTTGTAGATGAGGTGCACCACGTTGATCGCGCTGCCGTCGGCGGCCTGTTCGGCGAGGCGGAACAGCGGGTCCGTCTTGCGTATCTCGGCCGGGACATGCGCAAGGAGTTCCTTGATGAAGCGCGCATGCTTCTGGCGCTCCGCGAGCATGCTGGTGATCGCGCGCGTGCGGCTCGAATACTGGATGTCCTTGGCGCGCTCCGACACGTCGAGGAAGTCGCCGGGCGTATTGCCGCTCGCGCTCCACAGGTCCACCTGAAAGACCAGCGTGTCCTTGTGCTCGGCATCGCGCAGCACTTCGGTCAACGGCGTGTTGGAGACGAGGCCGCCGTCCCAGTAGTACTCGCCGTCGATCTCGACGGCCGGAAATCCCGGCGGCAACGCGCCCGACGCCATGAAATGCTCCGGGGTCAGGCGCATTTTCGTGTTGTCGAAGTAGACGAGGTTGCCGGTCCGCACGTTCACCGCACCCACCGAGACGCGAATCTCGCCGTCGTTGATCCGGTCGAAATCGGCGAACTGCAACAGCGTTTTCTTCAATTCGGCGGTGTGGTAGTAGCTGACCCCGCTCGGGCTTTTCTTTTCGAATCCCGCGACGGGCAAGGGGAAGCGCGGCGCGAAAAAGCCGGGCTGGCCCTCGGTCAGCGCCCGGCCCGCGGCCCAGATGCTGGCCCATTTGCGCGACAGGTCCTGTAACCCGATGCGGGGTAGCGCCCAACTGCCGAGGCCGCCGAGCCAGTCCGCCGGATGGCAGATCGAATTCCAGAAGCCGCGCAACGCTTCGACGCGGTGTTCCGGCGCGTTGCCGGCGATGATCGCCGTGTTGAGCGCGCCGATCGACACGCCGGCGATCCAGTCGGGATGGACGCCCGCCTGCATCAGGCCTTCGTAGACGCCGGCCTGGTAGGAGCCGAGCGCGCCGCCGCCTTGCAGCACCAGGGCGATTTCGTCGTAGCGCGGCAGCGGGAACACCTCCGGCTGCACGCCGATTTTTCTTGTACCGGTCATACGTACCCCTTATCGCATCGACCAGCCGTGGCTGACGATCACCGACTGACCGGTGAGCGCCGACGACTCGAAGCTCGCGAGGAACGCTACCGTATTGGCGACGTCCTCGACCGTGGTGAATTCACCGTCGACGGTTTCCCTGAGCATGACGTTCTTCACGACGTCGGCTTCGGGGATGCCGAGCTCTCTCGCCTGCTCGGGAATCTGCTTGTCGACGAGCGGCGTGCGCACGAAGCCGGGGCACACGACATTCGCCCGTACGCCGCGCGGGCCGCCTTCTTTCGCCACGACGCGGGCGAGCCCGAGCAAGCCGTGCTTGGCTGTCACATAGGCCGACTTCAGCTTCGACGCTTCATGCGAGTGCACCGAGCCCATATACACGATCGAACCGCCGTTGCCGCTCGCGTACATGTGCCGGATCGCGGCCTTCGTGGTGAGAAAGGCGCCATCGAGATGGATCGCCAGCATCTTCTTCCAGTCGGCGAACGCATAGTCTTCGATGGGCGCGACGATCTGGATGCCGGCGTTGGACACCAGCACGTCGAGACTGCCCAGTTCCTGCACCGCACGCTCCACCCCGTCATTGACCGCTGCTTCGCTGGTGACGTCCATCGCCACGGCCAGCGCCTTGCCGCCCGTGGCGACGATGCTGGCGACCACCTTCTGGGCGTTGTCGAGATTGAGGTCGGCGATCACGACCGCCGCGCCGAGACTCGCGAGCCTGTAGGCGCATTGTTCGCCGATACCGCTTGCCGCGCCGGTCACGAGCGCGACTTTATTGTTCAATGACATATCGTTTTCCTTCTTGTTGATCTTCTTGATCTTGTTGATTCACGAAGCGTTACAGATTGGCCGCGAGCTTCACGCTCTCCACGGGAACCAGATAATCGAGCGCGACCTCGCCGATATCGAGCGTGAGATTGGCGATGACATGCCGCGCGCCGACCACGCGCTTCACCGGCAGATCGGCCACGGGCGCCAACGCATGCGGATGCAGTTCGAGCGCAGCCGGACCCGACCACGCGCCGAGCACGCTCACGTCGCGCAGGAAGAAGCGCACGAGCTCGCACACGCGCGGCGAACCGTCGACGTGCGGAATCACTTTCAGCAGATAGTTCGGCGTGTCCGCGAGCTTTTTGCGTTCGACCTCGACGTCGAGCGGCACGTGCTTGAAGCCCATCGTGCCGGTAGCGACGCGCTGGGTGCCGTAGTCGAGCGTGCCGAGCAGCGTGTCGTTGCCGTCGACGCCGAGCGTCGGCCTCGCCAGCTTCTTCGGAAAGCCCCAGATTTCGCGGCCACCGGCAATCGGGCCTTCGTCGTCGAGGTACATCGAATGGGTGTAGTTGCCGATATGCCCGTGCTGGTCGCGCACCGAGATGACCTGGCCGCTTTCGGTGTAGTCGCCGAAGCCCGACGAATCCGGCATGCGGATGAATTCGTAATGCACGAGATTGTTCTCGGGATGCAGCGGCTCCGGAACCACGGCGCGCAGCGCGTCGGGGTCCGTCTCATAGGAAATGATGAAGTATTCGCGATTGATGAAGCGATACGGCGGCCGCGGATAAGCGGGGTTATGAACGGGCATCGCAAAGGCGTTTTTGTGGATCGAGGCGAGGTCCATGGGAATCCTTATGAATGGCGGATGATGGATGAGGGGCAGGAGGCGAGCGGCAGCCTCGTGAAAGGCCGCGCTGCAAGAGAGCCTGACAGATCGTGCAGAACCGGCGCATACCGCGCCATCAACGGGCGCGGTATGGCGACTACCGTTCAGTACATGTTCGGCACGTACATCTCGGGGGGAACCGGGTGGCGAATGTAGTCCTCGTGATGGACGCGCGCGGGCAGATCGATGGCCGCGTGCTCGGTCTCGAGATACGGCACCTGGTTCAGCAGATGGTGCATGCAGTTCAGGCGCGCGCTCTTCTTGTCGTTGGCGTCGACTACCCACCACGGCGACTCGGGGATATGCGAGCGTTCGAGCATGACTTCCTTCGCGTGCGTATATGCTTCCCAGCGACGGCGGCTTTCGAGGTCCATCGGGCTGAGCTTCCATTGCTTGAGCGGATCGGTAATGCGGGCCTGGAAGCGCATTTCCTGTTCGTCGTCCGTGACCGAGAACCAGTACTTGAGGATCTGGATGCCGCTGCGCTGGAGCATCCGTTCGAACTCGGGCACCGAGCGGAAAAACTCCTCGTATTCCTCGTCCGTGCAGAAACCCATCACGCGTTCGACGCCGGCGCGGTTATACCAGCTGCGATCGAACAGCACGATTTCGCCGGCGGCCGGCAGATGCGCGACGTAGCGCTGGAAATACCACTGGGTACGCTCGCGGCTCGTCGGCGCGGGCAGGGCGGCGATGCGGCACACGCGCGGATTGAGGCGCTGCGTGATGCGCTTGATCGCGCCGCCTTTGCCGGCCGCGTCCCGTCCCTCGAAGACCACGACGAGGCGGTGCCCCGTCTTGACGACCCAGTCCTGGAGCTTGACCAGTTCGCCCTGCAGGCGGAACAGTTCGCGGAAATAATGCCGCCGGCTCGTGCGCGCTGCGTCGTCGGACGTGCCGGGTACGCCGAAGCGCTGGTCGTCGAGTTCCATCTCCAGCTCTTCGTCCCAGCTGTCGATCAGGTCGGCCTGAAGGCGCTGATGCAGTGTTGCGTCGGCGTTCGTGGGGTTCGTGTCATGCTCGCTCATCGATAGGGCTCCTGTCGGTCGATGCAATCTGTTCGCGGAAATGAAGCGTTCTGTTCCGCGGTTCGTCGGGTGTCGAATACGTGGGGGCTATCTGCTACGGTTCGGTCGATCTCGCGCAGCCTAGTGATCGGACTTCGTGACGGGCGACAATTTCGCGTGCAGCTCGACCGTGAGCGCCTCGATGCGTTCGCTCAACTGCTTGGTCAGCGTGGTGAGTGCCGTGTTCTGCTCCAGCAGCGCGACCAGTTGCGCGGTCTGCTGCGCCATCGCTTCCTGGCGCTGCGAACTCGCTTGCGCCAACGCTTCGCGGTGCAATGCATCGGCATCGGCATGCATCTTGTCGCGATCGGCCTGGCGCGTCTGCGCGAGCAGAATCAGCGGCGCCGCGTAGGCTGCCTGAAGACTGAAGGCCAGATTCAGCAGAATGAACGGATACGCGTCGAACTTGGTCCACCCGGCGAGGTTCACGATCATCCAGACCAACACGACTACCGTCTGCCCTATGAGGAAGGTCGGCGTGCCGAAGAATCGCGCGAACTGTTCGGCCTTGAGCGCGAACCAGTCGTCGCCGAACACCGAGGTCAGGTGAACGTGCGGCAGATGGAAGCGGTAGTGATGGCGCCCGGATTGCTGTTCGTTGCTGCTGTTGGCGAGGTCGTTCATCGTATCGGACAGAAAACAGAAAAGGTCCCGCATGAAGGGATGCCTGCCCGCGCGAGCGCGGGCAGGCATGAGGCGCCGTGTCGTGCAAAGGGGCTTCGAGTGGTGAGGCAGGCGCGATGCGGTGGCGGTATGGCGCTTACCTGATCGACTCGATCTGCGTGATGCTGAGCTCCCACGTATGCGGCGGCAGCGGAATGAAATGCACGGCTTCGAGATACGCCGCGTTTTCATCCGACGGTACGATCGACCATTCGAGCAGCTTGCGAATCTCGGCGGCCAGCTCGGGGCTCGGCTGCTTCGTCGACACGACCGCGTATTCGTAGTTCACGAGCGGATAGGTGCCGGCGGCCGGCGAGAACACGAGGCTCAGGCGCTCGTCAGGCGGCGTGCGCACGCCGAGCGAGGCCGCGCCGGCGGTGATCGTCGCCTTCGTCGGCAGCACGAATTCGCCCGCGCCGTTCTTCAGCGCGGCGGTGCCGAGCCCGGCTGCGGCGATGTCCTTCGCGTAGCTCACGCCGATATAGCCGACCGAATACGGCGTCGTCTTCAGGGCGTTGACCATGCCGGCGTTGCCGGTTGCGGCAACCGCGCCCGATACCGTCGGCCAGTCGACCGTGGTGCCGTAGCCGAGCGAGTTTTCCCATGAGGGCGTCGAGAACGTCAGGAACTGCGTGAAGACGAACGTATCGCCCGAGCCGTCGCCGCGGCGCACCGGCACGATCTCGTGATGCGGCAGATGCACGCCCGGATTCAGCGCGGCGATCGCCGGTGCGTCCCACTGATGGATCGCGCCGGTGTAGATGCCGGCGAGCGTGGGGCCGTCGAGCTTCAGATGCGTGTCGTTGAGGCCCGGCAGGTTGTAGTTGACCGTCTGCGCGGCGATCGCGAGCGGCACGTTGATGATCTGCGGATGCTTCATCGCGTCGGCGTCGGACATGTAGGCGTCCGAGGCGCCGATGTTGACCTTGCCGGCGATCGCCTGCTCGATCCCGGCCGCGGAGCCGGTCGCGCCGACGCTGATGCGCACGCCCGGATGCGTTTTCGCGTAGGCCTCGCTCCAGGTCGAAAAGAGCGGTGCGAGCAGCGTCGAGCCGGTCTCGGTCAGCGTCACCTGCTGCGCGTGCGCGGCGGGCATCGCGGCGGCGAGCGCCATGGCGAGGCAGGCCGTCATGCGCGCGACGGTTTGGTTGCGTTGTGCTGCGCTCATCGTGTCCTCTGTCGTGTATCGAAGCGCGCTGGCCGCGTCGGGCCAGCGCGGGTGTTCGTGATGGTATGAGGCTGCTTGTCGACCGCTTTACTGGCCGACGGGTTGGCCCATTTACTGGCCGATGCGGTCGAGGTTCACGCCGGTCGTCTCGATCCGGAAGATCCACGTGACGACCGCGCCGAACAGCGAGGTCACGACGAGGCAGTACAGCAGCGTGCTGGTGCCGATCGTGGCGAGCAGGATCGGGAACAGGAACGCGGTCATGATCGCGCCGACCTTGCCGACCGCCGCTGCGAAGCCCGCGCCCGCGCCGCGAATCCGGGTCGGGAAGACTTCGCCCGCGAGCAGATAGGTCTGCGCGTTCGGGCCGATGTTGGTCATGAAGTTGAACAGCATGAAGCCCGCGAAGATCAGCGTCGTCTTGGTGTTGCCGTCGAAGCTGCCGGACAGCGCGGCGACGAACAGGCCCGCCGCGCAGCCGATGAAGCCGAAGACCTGCAGCTTCACGCGGCCGACCTTGTCGGCGAGCATCACGGCGAACAGAATCCCGACGATCAGCAGCGTGGTGGTCAGCGCCGCGCCCTTCGCGGCGAGAATGTCGTTCATGATCAGATCGCTGATGCTGCGCACGTGGTCGGGCTTGCTGCCGAGCGCGATCGCGAGGATCGTCGGCGTGAAGATGCCGATCCCGTAGGTGCCGAGATCCTGCAGGAACCACGGCGCCGACGAGAAGATCGTCGCGCGCAGGTTCTGCTTCGAGAACAGCGTGAGGAACGACTTCGAATCGCCGTGGCTTTCGGCGCTTTCCGCTTCGCGCGGCAGCTCGATGTGCGTGGGGTATTGCGGCTGGCGATCGAGCAGCCGGCGCGCGGCCTGCTCGGCTTCTTCGACGTCGCCGCGCACGTGCAGCCAGCTCGGGCTCTCGGTGATGAAGAAGCGGCCGAGCGTGACGATCACCGCCGGGATGATAGCGGTCGCGTACATCCAGCGCCATGCCTCGATCGTCGGCAGGATCGACAGCACGAGATAGCCGACCGCGGTGCCGCCGAGCGCGCCGAGCGCCTGGAAGCCGAACGCGCCGAGCACGAGTTTGCCGCGGCTCGCGCTCGGAATGCTCTCGGAGATGATCATGTGCGCGGTCGGGTAGTCGCAGCCGAGCGCGACGCCGAGCCCGAACAGACAGACCACGAGCGAGATGAAATTGGCGCAAACGGTCAGCAGCACGAGGAATACGCAAAACAGGATCATCTCGATGATGAACATGCGTTTGCGGCCGAAGTAATCGGACATGCCGCCGAGCGCCAGCGCGCCGACCAGGATGCCGACGAGGCTCGCGGCGGAGACGAGGCCGTTCTGCGCCGCGCCGATGCCGAACTCGCGCGAGATCAGCGGCAAGGCGACGCCCGTCATGAACACCACGAAGCCTTCGAAGAACTTGCCGGCCGCGGCGAGCGACCAGATGCGCCATTGCATCGCCGTCATCGGCGTGGAGGTCAGGCGGGTGCCGTCGGGCCAGATCGGACATTCGTCGATATAGTCCTGAACCGACTTCGTGGTGACACGCCCCAGGGAAGATGCGGCTACCGTTTGTTCCATGTTGGTCATTCCTTTGCAATCAAGGTTTTATTGCCTCGGTTCCGCGCTTGTGCGTGGCCTTTACCAGTCCCGCGCCTTCATTCTAGAAATGGATTCGTGTCGAGCCTGTGACATTCATTTACATGCAACGCGTAGATCAGGATCGTAAGGAATACGGTGAATAAATACTTGCTTCGACAATTGCGAATGCTTGCAAAAACCTTATCCATGCCGGCGTAAAACGCCCGATATGTTTGTTCTAATGTCTGACAGGGAACAGGCCTGGCGTGCCGTGAGCAGGGCAATTCGGAGAGATGGAACGTCCGTTCGACGACATCGGGATAATGTTTTCATCGTCGAATAACGGGCAGATGAAAATAAATAGCAGTTCGTATGAATCGGCTTTCAAGCGAAAGAATACGTGGGCGGATTCTCATGTCCCGAAACCCGGTCTTCGATATTGCCCGGACGCGTCCAATTCGGTGCCGGGCAATGCTGAGGCATAATTTCCCGCATGTTTCCCGTCATAGACTCGTTCAACAATCGCAAGGCCGATCTCATGGAACACTCCTACGCGCACGACGACACCGGTAATCTGATCCTGCTCGAACACATTAATCTGACGATTCCCGACCAGGTGCTCGCGACGGCGTTTTACGTCAGCGGACTCGGCCTTACGCGCGATCCGTTCCTGATGACCGGCGTGAACAACATGTGGATCAACATCGGCCGCTCGCAGATCCACCTGCCGCAGGGCAAGGCACAGCGCCTGCGCGGCAGTGTCGGCCTCGTGGTCGGCGAACTCGACGCGCTGCTGGCGCGTCTGCAAGCGGTCAAGCCGCTGCTCGCCGGCACCGGGTTCGGCTGGACGGAGCGCGCGGGCTGCATCGACGTGACCTGTCCCTGGGGAAATCGCTACGAGTGTCTCGACCCGCATAGCCGGCCCGCCGACGCGCCGTGGTCGCAAATCGATCTCGGCATGGCATACGTGAAGCTCGACGTGCCCGTTGGCAGCGCGCAAGCCATCGCGCGTTTCTATGCGGACGTCTTCCATGCGAACGTCGCCACGCGGGAGCAGGGCGGCTCGCCCTGCGCGGTGATCGACGTGGGAACGCATCAGCAACTGCTGTATGTGGAAACGTCCGGGCCGATTCCGCCTTACGACGGGCATCACATCGCCGTTTACGCCGCGCGCTTTGCCGAGCCCCATGCGCGCCTCGTCGAGTACGGCACGGCTTACGGAGAAGAGCCGCACCAGTACCGGTTCGCCGAGATCGTCGATCCGTCGTCGAAAGCGCGTTGCTTCGAACTCGAACACGAGGTGCGGAGCCTGCATCATCCGCTGTATGCGCGGCCGCTCGTGAACCGCAATCCGGAGCAGACGAACCGCGACTACCGCAAGGGCGCCGATGCACGCAGCGGCGTGTTTTGAGCGGGCGCAACCGTGCGCCCGTGTGCCTGTGATAGGCCGCGCTAGGCCATGTCGTCCGGCATGCTGCCGATCTGCCGCCCCAGTTGCTCGGCGCGCCGGTAGATAGCCTGCATCAGCAGCATCGCGTTGCGGGTCGGCGGCGAGAATTTCGAATAGACGAAGGTCGAGGTCATTTCGAGGTTTTCGGTCAGCGGCCGCACGATGCAATCGCCCTCGGCGGCCGCGAATTCGTCGACGATCGCGAGCCCGAGGCCGCCGCGCACGAGCGCCAGCGCCTGATCGGCGCGCGTCACGTCGACCACCGAGGTCAGTTCGACGTCGGCATGCTGGCAGCCCCGCACGATGGTCGTGCCGAACGGAATGTCGCGCCTGAAGAGAATCATCGGCTCGGCGGTCAGGTCGGCGAGCGCAATGCTGCTGCGTTCCGCGAGCGGATGGCCGGGCGGCAGCACGCAGACCATGCGCCCGCGCATGAACGGCACGACGTCGAGATGCTCGTGCTCGATCGGCATCGAGGTGACCGCGACGTCCACGGTCTTGCTCAGCACTTCGAGCGGCATTTCGGCCATCAGCGTCGTGTGCCAGTCGACCCGCAAGCCCGGCAGCTTGCGCTTCAGCTCGACGATGGCCGGCGCGACGATCGCGGTCGCGAGCGACGGGCTGCACGCGACGCGCAACAGGCTCGCCGGGCCGAGCGCGAGCGCGCGCGCGAATTCGTCGACGCGCAGCGCCGACTGATAGACCTGCTCGACCTCGCGAAACAGCGCCTGCGCCTCGGCCGTCGGAATCAGCCGGCCCTTCGTGCGCTCGAACAGACGCAAGCCCAGCGTGGTTTCGGTGTGCGACACGAGCTTGCTTACGGCCGGCTGCGAGACGTACAGCATTCTCGCGGCCGCATTGATCGAGCCCGTGAGCATCACGGCGCGAAATACCTCCATTTGCCGCAGCTTGAAGCGCATCCTTCCTCCTCCCGCGAATCCCGCGCGCGGGGCGATTAACCAAAAGTTATAGGATAGCTGAAACTCGGCATACGACAGCAGGCCGGTTACTCCCTACTATCTCCCTCGAAGACCGCACGCCGGTTGCGCGGAAGCGCCCGAAGCCGGCGGCGCCGCAGAAATCAACGATGGAGACACGATGAATCCGACCCCGACACCGCCGACGTTTTCCGCGAGCGCCGGTGCCGCCGTGCCGGCCTCCGCACGCACGCGGGCGCGCTTCGGCATCCTCGCGCTGCTCGCGATCGGCACGATGATCAACTATCTCGATCGCAGCGTCGCGGGCATTGCCGCCCCCAGCATGAGCCACGAGCTGGGCCTGACGCCCGCGCTGATGGGCGTGATCTTCTCCGCTTTTTCCTGGACCTATACCGCCGCGCAGATTCCGGGCGGCGTGCTGCTCGACCGGGTCGGCACGCGCTGGACCTATTTCTTCGCGCTGACGCTGTGGTCGCTGTTCACGGGGTTTCAGGGGCTCGCGGCCGGCTTCGTGTCGCTGCTCATCATGCGGCTTCTGATCGGCGCGGCCGAGGCGCCGTGCTTTCCGACCAACAGCCGGGTGGTCGCGGTCTGGTTTCCGCAGAGCGAACGGGCGCGCGCGACGGGCGTCTACACGTTCGCCGAGTATGTCGGCCTTGCGTTTCTGAGCCCGCTGCTGTTCTGGCTCGAACAGCGCTACGGATGGCGCGCGCTGTTCGGCATGGTCGGCGCCGTGGGCGTGGCGTTCGGCGCGGTGTGGCTGCTGCGCTTTCGCGAGCCGCATGAGTCGAAGGCGGCGAACCGCGCCGAACTCGATTACATCGCGGACGGCGGCGGCGTGGTCGACGGCAGCCGCGAGACGATGCAGTTTCGCTGGTCCGACATCGGCGCGCTGCTGCGCCGCCGCAGCATGCTCGGCATCTGTATCGGCCAGTTCGCCTGTAATTCGACCAACGTGTTCTTTCTCACGTGGTTTCCGACCTATCTCGCCACCGAGCGTCACATGCCGTGGCTCAAGGTCGGCATGGTCGCGGTGCTGCCGTTCATCGCCGCCTCGGTCGGCACGCTGAGCGGCGGCTGGATTTCCGACGCGATGCTGCGCCGCGGCATCTCGCTGAACTGGTCGCGCAAGCTGCCGGTGATTACCGGGCTGCTGGCCGCCTCGAGCATTGCGCTCGCCAACTATGTCGATTCGACCGCGGCCGTGATCGCGATCCTGTGCGTCGCGTACTTCGCGCAGGGCATGTCGGCGCTCGCCTGGATGATCGTCTCCGACATCGCGCCGAAGGGTCTGCTCGGTCTGAGCGGCGGCATCTTCAACCTGTTCGCGAACGCGGCCGGCATCGTCACGCCGCTCGTGATCGGGCTGATCGTCAACGCAACCGGCTCGTTCGTCTACGCGCTCGCCTTCATTTCGGCGGTCACGCTGATCGGTGCGCTGTCCTACGTATTCGTGGTCGGCGACATCAAGCGGATCGTGCTGAAGAGCACGGCGGCCCCGGTGTGAACCTCCGCGGTGTGAATTCTTCTCCCCGAACTCTTGTGCAACCTCAAAAGGAAACGTTCTCCATGAGCCACTCATTCGACGGCCAGGTCGCGATCGTCACCGGCGCGGCGCGCGGCATCGGGCTTGGCATCGCACGCCAGCTGAAAGCGGACGGCGCTCGCGTCGCGATCTGGGACCTCGACGTCAGCCATTGCGACGCCGCGCAGCTCGGCTTCGAGCCGGACCATCTGCAATCCGTCGACGTGTCGTCCTACGCGTCGGTCGAGAGCGCGTTCGAGGCGACTGTCGCGGCACTGGGCCACGTCGACATTCTCGTCAACAACGCGGGCATCAACGGGCCGGTGGTGCCGAGCTGGGAGTATCCGGTGGAGACCTGGCAGCGCGTGCTCGACGTCGATCTGAACAGCGTGTTCTACGGCTGCCGCGTCGCGGTTCCGCATATGCGCGCGCGCGGCGGCGGACGCATTCTCAACGTCGCGTCGATCGCGGGCAAGGAAGGCGTGCAGTTCATCTCCGCGTATTCGGCGGCGAAGGCCGGCGTGATCGGCTTCACCAAGGCGGTCGCGAAGGAACTCGCGCGCGACAATGTGATGATTAACTGCATCGCGCCCGCGATGGTGGAAACGGAGCTGTTCCGCGAGATGTCGCCCGAGCATATCGAGGCGAGCAAGGCGAAGATTCCGCTCGGCCGTTTCCTGCAGATCGAAGAGGTCGGCCGGATGGTGAGCTGGATCGTGAGCCCCGCATGCAGCTTTACGACCGGCTTCACGTTCGATTTGACCGGCGGGAGGGCCACCTATTGAACCCCGCTCAAAACCCTGCGCGTTCGCTTGCCGTCGCGCATTTGACAGCGCTCGAGTTCGCGCCCGCGCCGTTGGTGCGGCTCGCCGCGCGCGCCGGATTCGCTGGCGTCGGCTTGCGCATGCATCCGGCCATGCCTGGCGGCATCGCGTATCCGGTGATGGCAGGCACTGACGCGCATCGCGAGCTGCGCGACGCGCTGGCGGGCGAGGGCGTCACCGTGTGCGACGTCGAATTCATTCCGCTCGTGCCGACGCTCGATGCCGCCTCGTTCGCGCCGTTGTTCGAAGCGGCCGCCGGGCTCGGCGCGCGCTGCGTGAGCGTGTCCGGCGACGATCCCGACGCGGCGCGGCTCGCCGCGAATCTGGCCGCGCTCGCCGAACTCGCGCAACCGTTCGGATTACGGATCGATCTGGAATTCATGCGCTGGCGCCATGTCGGCACGCTCGCCCAGGCGCGCGCGGCGCTCGAACGCGCCGCGCATCCGAATCTCGGGCTGGTGATCGACGCGCTGCATCTGTCGCGCGCGGGCAGCACGCCGGACGATGTCGCCGCGCTGCCGCCGCAGTCGGTCGGCTTCGTGCAGTTGTGCGATGCGCCCGCCACGCTGCCGGCCAACGACGACGAAGCGATTCTCGAAGCGCGTACCGCGCGGCTTGCGCCCGGCGACGGCGCGCTGCCGCTCGAAGCGCTCTTGCGCGCGGTGCCGCCGCAGGTGGCGTTGAGCGTCGAGATGCCGATGCCGGCGCTGGATGCCGAAGCGCGCCTCGAACTGGCCTATCGCGGCGCGCGCCGCGTCGTCGAGCGCGCGGCCGCGGCGGCGGGATCGGCGCCGGCCGTCTGAGTGGAGCAGCCCATGAGCCTATTCGACGAAGACAAGATCGACTGCCATTGCCACGTGTTCGATCCGATCCGCTTTCCGTATCGCGACGACACCCCGTATCGGCCCGCGCAGCAGGAAATCGGCACCACGGCGCAGTTCGTGCGCGTGATGGATGCGTATGGCGTGCGCCACGCGCTGCTGGTCGGTCCGACGAGCGGCTATCGGACCGACAACCGCTGCCTGCTCGACGCGCTCGAAACCTATCCGGCGCGCTTTCGCGGCATTGCGGTGGTCGACAACGACATCAGCCGCGGCGAGCTTGCCGCGTTGCGCCGCGCGGGCGTGGTGGGCGTTGCGTTCAATCCGGCGATGGAAGGCATCGAGCTCGTGCGCGAAGCGGGCGCGCTCTTTGGTATGCTCGCCGACCTCGGCATGGTCGCGCAGATTCAGGTCGCGGGCGACCAGATGGCCGAGCTTGGCCCTTGGCTCGCCAGCCAGCCGGCCGCGCTCGCCGTCGATCATTGCGGCCGGCCGAACAGCGTGGACGGCGTGGCCCAGGCCGGCTTCGACGCCTTGCTGCGTCTCGCCGATAGCGGCCGCGCGTGCGTGAAGCTGTCGGGCTGGCAGAAGTACTCGCGTACCGCGCATCCGTACGAGGACACCCGGCCCTATGCGCAGGCGCTGTTGCGCGCGTTCGGTCCCGAGCATTGCGTGTGGGGGTCCGACTGGCCGTTCCTGCGCGCGCCGGAGCGGCTCGATTATGGTCCGCTGCTGACGCTGTTCGAGACGATCGTGCCCGATGCCGACGTGCGGCGGCAAATCCAGTGGGACACGCCGCGCCGGCTGTTCGGTTTCGACGAAGCGCATGGCGGGGAGCCTGCCTCGTCGCCGCGCGCCCGTGTCGAATCTCTTGCTTCCTAACCTGTTTCCCGGGATTTTCTGAACACCATGGACACTATCAAACCTCTGCGTTTCGGCGTGCTTGGCGCCGCAAAAATCGCGCGCTCGTTTATCGCCGGTGTCGCGTCTTCGCCGCTCATCGACGTGGTGGCGGTCGCGAGCCGCGATCTCGAGAAGGCCAGACAGTTTGCGAGCGAAGTCGGCGTGCCGCGCGCGCACGGCTCGTACGAAGCCTTGCTCGCCGATCCTGACATCGAGGCGATTTACGTGCCGCTGCCGAACACGATGCACGCCGAGTGGGTCATCAAGGCGCTCGATGCCGGCAAGCACGTGCTGTGCGAAAAGCCGATCGCGATCTCGAAGGACGAGACCGTCGCGATGTTCGAGGCCGCGCGCCGTAACGGCCGGTTTCTCGCCGAGGCCTATCCGTACCGCGCGCAGGAGCAGACGCTCGCGCTGCGTCGCCTGCTCGACGAAGGCGCGATCGGCCGCGTGCAGACCGTGTTCGCGTGCTTCGGCGTCAAGTTCAGCGATCCGGCCAATATCCGCCTCGACCCCGAGCGCGGCGGCGGCGCGTTGCTCGACGCGGGCAGCTACGCGATGAGCATGGTGCGCATGGTGGCCGGCGAAAAGCCCACGCGCGTGAACGCGGTGGCGCGCTGGTCGGACACGAAAGTGGACCTCACCGTGATCGCGAACCTCGAATTTCCGAGCGGCCTGCTCGCGCAGATCGCGTGCAGCTTCAACACGGCCTACCACCGCCACGCGCTGATCTCCGGCACCGACGGCATTCTCGAGACGACCTTCCTCAACAGCCCGCCCGATGCGGGGTTGCCCGAAATCCATCTGCGCCGCGGCGTGCCCGCGACGACGCCGCGCGAAACGATCAGCGTGGCGGGCGGCAACGGCTTCCTCGCCGAGGCGGAAAGCTATGCGCGCGCAGTTGCGCTTGGAGCCGAGCACTGGAACGGCAGCAGCGAGCAGGAGTCGATCGATACGATCGCGACGCTCGAAGCGATTGCGCGCAGCATTCGTTCGGGCAACTGGGAAAACGTCTGAACGGCTGCGTTGATCGCGGCTTTTCCCGGTTCATCGTGACGTATGAAGGCAGGGCGCGCCACGCGGCGTGCCGGGTAACCGCGAGCCGAGGCGGGATGTCGCGCATCGGCTCGCGAGCATGACAGACGCAAAGACGCATCGACAACATTTGCGCTTTCCATATCGGAGACAAAGATGAAGCCTGACACAACGCTTTCTTCACCCGCGGACCTGGCGCTTGCGCCGGCACGCCGCTCGCGAGCCCGCTTCGCGATTCTCGCGCTGCTCGCGATCGGCACCGTCATCAACTACCTCGATCGCACGGTGCTCGGCATCGCCGCGCCGAGCCTCACGAAGGAACTTGGCCTGTCGGCCGGCGTGATGGGCATCGTGTTCTCCGCTTTCTCGTGGACCTACACGCTCTCGCAGATTCCAGCCGGCCTGCTGCTCGACCGCATCGGCGCGAAAAAGACCTATTTCCTCGCGGTCTCGGGCTGGTCGGCCTTCATCATCCTGAACGGACTCTCAGGAGGACTGATTTCGCTGATGATCTATCGCCTCGGACTCGGCGTAGCGGAATCGCCCTGCTTCTCCGCGAATAGCCGCGTGGTGGGCCACTGGTTTCCGCAGCGCGAACGCGCGCGGGCGACGAGCATCTATCAGGTGGGGCAGTACATCGGCCTTGCCGTGTTCAGCCCGCTGCTGTTCTGGATCATCGAGTCATTCGGCTGGCGCGCGATGTTCGTGATCGTCGGCGCGGTCGGCCTCGCGTTCTCGGTCGTGTGGTGGCTGCGCTATCACGAGCCGCACGAGTCGCGCACGATGAACGACGCGGAGCGCGAGTACATCGGCGCGGGCGGCGGCCTGTCGATGGCTACCGACGCACAGCGGCCGTTTTCGTGGCACGACGTCGGCCGCCTGCTGCGTCGCCGTGAAATCTGGGGTGCCGCGATCGGCCAGTTCGCCGGCAACTCGACCGTGGTGTTCTTTCTCACGTGGTTTCCGACCTATCTGGTCACCGAGCGTCATATGGCGTGGCTCAAGATCGGCTTCTTCGCGATCCTGCCGTTCCTCGGCGCATCGGCCGGCGTGCTGTTCGGCGGCTGGGTGTCCGATCTGCTGCTGCGCCGTACCGGCAACGTGAACCTCTCGCGCAAGCTGCCGATCATCACCGGCCTGCTGCTGTCGGCGTGCATCGTGGTCGCGCTCTATGTGCAGAGCGATACCGCCGTGATCGCGGTGCTGTCGCTCGCGTTTTTCGGTCAGGGCATGGGCGGGCTCGGCTGGTCGATCATTCCCGATATCGCACCGAAGCGCCTGATGGGACTCACCGGTGGTATTTTCAATTTCACTGCGAACATCGCCGGCATCGTCACACCGATCGTGATCGGTGCGATCGTCTCACTGACGGGGTCGTTCTACTGGGGGCTGATGTTTATCGGCGCGGTGGCGATACTGGGCGCGGCGTCGTACATCTTCATTCTCGGCGATATCAAGCGGATCGAATTGCCAGACGATACGGCGCCGCTGAAGCGGGCGGCATGAGCGCGTCATAGTAGTCACGATCGGTGACGACAACCGCGTGCGGTGATTGCATCGACATGGCAATCACCGCACGCGGTGTTCGTGCTCACGACTCGAACTGATAGTGCGGGTTCATCTCATAGGCGCCTGCCGCTACGCGAGATTCGAAGGCGCGGCCTTCAGCACGTCGACATGTTTCGGAATCAGGCGGAGTTCGAGGAACGTATCGGCAATCTGCTGCTGCTCGCCGAGAATCGCGCGGGTAATCGGCTGCGTGCCGAACTGCTGGCGCTGCACGGCCGCGTCCACGACCGGTTTCGGCAGACCCCAGAGTTGCGCCAGTTCGCTCGCGAGTGAGTCGCGGTTCTGCTGGCCCCATTGGTCGATCTTGTCCAGTTCCTCGATCACGATGCGGATCACGTCGGGATTGTTTGCGGCGTAGCTCTGCGACGAAAAGTAATACGAGCGATTGCCGACCACGCCGTTCGCATCGGCAATCACGCGCGCGCCGAGCGATTTTTCCGCGGCCGCGAAGAACGGGTCCCAGATCACCCATGCGTCGATCGAGGCGCGCTCGAATGCGGCTCGCGCATCGGCGGGCGCGAGAAACACGGGCTTCACGTCGGCGTATTGCAGGCCATGCTGACGCAGCAACTGCACGAGAAAGTAGTGGACGTTGCTGCCCTTGTTGAGCGCGATCCGTTTGCCCTTGAGGTCCGCGACCGAGCGGATCGTCGATTGCGGCGGCACGAGCACCGCTTCGGATTGCGGACGCTTGACCGTCGCGGCGACGTACACCAGCGGCGCGCCGGCGGCCTGCGCGAAGATCGGCGGTGCTTCGCCGACGTCGCCGAAATCGATCGAGCCGACGTTCAGTGCTTCCAGTTGCACTGGACCCGCCGCGAACTCGGTCCAACTGACCGAGACGTTGAGCGGCGCGAGCCGTTTTTCGAGCGTGCCGCGCCCCTTGAGCAGAGTCAGATAACCCTTCTGATTGCCGATGCGCAAGGTGCGCGAGGTTCCCGAGGTTCCTTGTGCGAAAGCGGGTGGCGCGCTGGCGGACGATGCGGCGAGCGCCGCGGCGCCGAGCGACAGTTTCAGGAAGGCGCGACGATCGCGGGTCGTTCGTTGAGTGGACATGATGGCGAGCGGTGGAAGAAAGAGGGTGGTCAGTGCTGCGGCGCGCCGTCCCATGCCGGCAGTGTCGCGCCGCGATAGACGCTCAGAATCTCCGAGGCGACATTGGCCTGCTGATAGCTGTCCACGATAACCTTCACCCAAGGTGCGCTCGAATCTTTGGCATTGACCGCGATGAAGTTTCGATACGGATTGCCAGGCACTTTTTCCTGCGCGATGCGTTGCTGCGGAATCCGGATGCCGGCCTTGATCGCCCAGTCGGTATTGACGACGGCTGCGTCGAGATCGCCAATCGCCCGGCCCACGATGCCCGCGTCGAGTTCCTTGATACGGATGTGCTTCGGGTTGTCCGCGATGTCGCGCGCGGTCGGCAGCAGACCGACATCGGGCCGTAGCCTGATGAGCCCGTTCGCCTGCAGAAGCAGCAGCGCGCGGCCCTCGTTGCTCGGATCGTTCGGCACGCCGATTGTCGCGTTCTGCGGCAGCGCCGCGACCGATTTCACCTTGACCGAATAGAGGCCGATGGGCTGCACATAGGTGAAGCCGACCGGCACGATATCGTAGTGGCGCGCGGCGATCTGCGCATCGAGATACGGCTTGTGCTGGAATGAATTCGCGTCGAGGTCGTGCTGCGCGAGCGCTTCGTTCGGCTGCGTATAGTCGGAGAACGTCGTGACCGTCACGGTGATGCCCTGTCTGGCCGCATTGGCCGCGACCGCGCGCCATACGTCCTCGTCTTCGCCGGACATGATGCCGACGCGCACGGTCTGTCCGGCCGCGCGTGCCGGTTGCGCACCGACGATGCCGCAGACGAGAAGAACCGCGAGCAACGGAGAGAGAAAGGCGGTCTTGAGCAGGTTCGTTGTTCTCATGATCTTGCTGTTATCGAATGAAGGGAAATGAAGGTCATCAGATCGTAGAGAGGCGCCCGTGGCCGCGCAAATAATATCGAGCGCTATCGTTATCGCGGATAAGCGCAAGGCCGCGGGATGGAGCAGGGCGGTTCGCGGGACGGCCGCGCACGCGTTGCGCGCATTCCGGCGGCACGGCTTATGCTGGGTTGATGGGGCCGGTCGGCGTGGCGACCGGCAGGAGGCTGCGATGAGCGATTTCACCGAGGCGCGCGAGCGCATGGTCGAGCGGCAGATCGTGCGCCGGGGCGTGCGCGACCCCCACGTGCTGGCGGCGATGCGCAGCGTGCCGCGCGATGCGTTCGTGCTGCCGGGCTGGAGAGAATTCGCCTATGACGATTCGCCGTTGCCGATCGGCGGCGGGCAGTCGATCTCGCAGCCGTTTATCGTCGCGAGGATGCTCGAAGCGGCGGCGCTGCATCCGGGCGACCGCGTGCTCGATATCGGCACCGGCTCCGGCTATGCCGCCGCGATTGCCGCGCGGATCGTGGCGAGCGTCGATTCGATCGAACGCGACGCCGAACTGGTCGAGGCCGCTCGCGAACGCCTGGAGCGGCTCGGTTACGCGAACGTGGCGGTGCATCTCGGCGATGGCACCGCCGGCTTCGCGGCACATGCGCCTTATGACGCGATCGTCGCGGCCGCGAGCGGCCCGCACGTGCCGAAGGCGTTGCTCGCGCAGCTTGCGTGCGGTGGCCGCCTCGTGATGCCGATCGGGCGCGAGGCAGGGCGCCAGCGGCTCGTGAAGATCGTGCGCCGCAGCGAGCAGGAATACGAGGAAACTTCGTTCGACGAAGTGAGGTTCGTGCCGCTCGTCGGCGACGACGGCTGGCCCGAGCGGGGAGGGTTGACGGGGCGGCCGGAGTGGTGAGAAGGGAAGCCGCCGCGCCGGCGTCAGGCCGACGCGTTCGCGGGTCCCTTTAGAACGCGATTGAAAATGGTTGCCGGATGGCGGGCCGGATCGGCCACAATGTAAGTAATGAGGCAGCAGCGGATATCTGGCGCCTCGCTTCGATCCAATGGAAATAGAGTGACGACATGATAATGAGCCGGATCAACGCCTGGCTGCTCGGGCGCTTGCCATCGCGCAGACTCTCCGTCTCGCTATCCCTGAGCGACCAGGGTCTTACCGTGAAGCACCCGCAAGGCGAGCAGTACATTGCCTGGCAGGATATTGGCGAAGTGGTCGCCACACGGTCGGATCAATTGGTCGGGAATACTGTCTTGCTGCTGGTCGGCCTGAACGATGGCCGTACCCTGACCGTGCCTGAAGGCGATCCCGTCTGGCATGATCTGGCAATGAAGTTGCCGGCGTATCTGGCCGGCGCAAAACCCTATGAGGAATGGGCGCTGCGCTCCGCTTTTTCCGCCGAAACACCTCGCGTCGAGGTATTCCGGCGTTGATCGCAGCGCTCATATCCGGGCGGGTGTCGATCACCGTCATGCTCGCCGGGAGCATGAGCGTCTCCCGATTAACCCCTTGGCGTTTCTAGAAACCGAACACCCGCAGTGCATTGTTGCCGCGTACCGCCTCGCATTGCTCCTTCGGCAGACGCCCGGTGTTCGCAAACGCGCCGCGAATATCGTGCACCTGATGCGGCCAGTCGGTGCCGAACATCACGCGATCCGCGCCGACGACCGAGACGAGAAATTCGAGCGAGGCCGGACTGTACGTGATGCAGTCGTAGTAGATATGGCGCAGATAGTCGATCGGCTTGCGCTTCATCTGACGGCGCTGTGGAATCTCGACCTCGTTGCCCTTCTCGAAGCGGCCGGCCAGATACGGCAATGCGCCGCCCGCATGCGATGCGATGATCTTCAGGTTCGGGTACTGGTCGAAGAAGCCCTCGAAGATCATGCGCGTGATCGCGAGCGTCGTGTCGAACATGAAGCCGACGGCCCAGCTCAGATCGAACTTCGTCATGTCCATCAGTTCGGCGCCCGGCGGATCTGTCGGATGCACGAGCACCGGCAGCGCGCGCCGGTCGATCTCGGCCCAGATCGGCGCGAACATCGGATCGGTGAGGCTGCGTCCCGCCACGTTCGCGAGCACCATCACGCCGCTCGCGCCGTTATCGCAGGTACGGCGCAGTTCTTCGAGCGCGGCCTGCGGATATTCCCACGGCAACGACGTGAACCAGCGGATGCGCCCGGGGTACTTCGTTTGCGCTTCGGCAAGCGTGTCGTTCGATTCGCGCGCGGCGAGGCAGCTCGTTTCCTGATCGCCCCAATAGACGTTCGGGCAGGTCAGCGAAACGACCGAGATGTCGATGCCCGATTCGTCCATCTGACGGATACGCATGTCGAAATCGAAATGACCCTTCTGCGGAATCACGACCGGCGTGTTGCCGCGAAACACTTCCTGCTGACCGTCGGGGCGGGTCTGGATGTTGTAGGCACCGCCGCGCTGCCGCAGCAGTTCGAGCCATTTGTGCGTGAAGATGTGCGTGTGAACGTCGATGACAGGCATGCAAGCTCTCCGGAAAAAGAAAGGGCGTGAAGGCGCTCCATGCGCCTTCGGTTCGAGGCGAACGATTCGCGATACTGACGATCTATCGATGCGAATCGCCGTGCGGATAGGAGGGAAGCGGCGCGGGCGCGGCAAAATCGTTGCCGTCGTGCGCGTGACGGTTCAGCATGAACGCGCCGATCAGGCCGAGCGCGAAGAACATCGCGCAGAAATGCGCAGGCATCATGTTGTTGCCGCTCACATGCAGCAGCCATGTGAGCACGAGCGGCGACAGGCCGCCGAACAGCGCCGCGCCGATGTTGTACGAGATCGCGAGTCCGGTCGAGCGGACTTCGGTCGGAAAGAGGCCGGCGAGCGCGGTTGGAATCGGCGCGTTCGAGGCACCGATCAGCAAGGCGAAGCTCAGTTCGACCGTGAGAATCGACGCCATCGACGGCGCGTTGACGATCCAGTAGTAGGCGGGATACAGCACGACGAGAAACAGCACGAGCGAGACGCGGATCATGCGCGCGCCGCCGATGCGGTCGGCGAGATGGCCGAACACCGGAATCATCACGACGCGCAGCAGCACGCTCGCGAGCAGCACGGTGAACGGCAGCGTCACCGGCATATGCAGATTCTGCACCGCGTAAATCGGCAGATACGTGATGATGACGTACGACATGACGTTGAGCGCGGCGCTCAATGCGAGCGCGACGAACAGCTCGCGCGGATAGTGCGTCAGCACGCGCGAGAACGGCACCTTCGCGCGCTGGCCGAGCTTCTCGAACGCTTCCGTTTCGGGCAGATTGCGGCGGATATAGAAACCGACCGGACCGATCAGCAGACCGAGTAGAAACGGCAGGCGCCACGCCCACGATTCGAGCGCCTCATGCGTGAACAGATGCGTGAGCGCGCTGCCCATCGCGACCGCGAGCAGCGCACCGAGCGCCTGCGCGAACATCTGCCAACTGCCATAGAGATTGCGGCGCGTCGGCGGCGCGTACTCGATCAGCATCGCGGTGGCAGTGCCGAATTCGCCGCCGGCCGACACGCCTTGCAGCAGACGCGCGCACAGCACGATCGCCGGCGCGATCAGGCCAATCTGCTGGAAGCCCGGCGTGAGGGCGATCATTGCGGCGGAGAGAGTCATCAGGGCGATCACGAGCGTCAGGCCGGCCTTGCGTCCTTTGCGGTCGGCATACATGCCGAGCAGAATCCCGCCGAGCGGACGCACGACGAAGCCCGCGCCGAACGTCGCGGTCGTGAGCATCAAGGCGGCGTATTCGCTGTCGCTCGGAAAGAACTGTTTGGCGATGATGATCGACAGAAAGCCGAACACCACGAAGTCGTACCACTCGAGCACGTTGCCGAGCGTCGATGCCACGGCGCCTAGAGCGTGTTAGGCACTTTTGTTAAGGGCTGCAAAGTGGACAAGCATAAGCACGGCGAATATGACGAAGTGCAGGCTGGCTAGGGTTTCGGGCAATCGCTCGTAGTCTCTGGCCAGTCGCCGGAA